>CAZARD010000001.1:0-11471 GCA_964487505.1 uncultured Blastocatellaceae bacterium
TTTAAGTACTGACACCGCAAGGTGACACGAGTGCCGCCGCACATCCGGGCGGCAAGCCGCTTGGCATTTCGGATTTGGGATTGGGGATTTCGGATTCGGCGTGAGCATCAAAACTACGATCATCCACTTCACGCCCGGAGAAGCCGAGGCGGTCGACGATTACGCCGGGCTTCCTCAATCCCAAATCACCAACCCCAATTCCCCATTTGACGAACCCCAAATCCCAAATCCCAAATCCGAATTCCCAAATGCCTTCACATTCCCTTGTAGTTCGGGCCGCCGCCGCCTTCGGGGGTGACCCAATTGATGATCTGGTACGGGTCGGCGATGTCGCAGGTCTTGCAGTGGACGCAGTTCGAGAAGTTGACCTTGATCTCCTTGCGTCCCGTCGATTCGCTCTGCTCCATCTCGTAAACCGCCGCCGGGCAGAAGAGTTGGCAGGGATTGCCGTATTCTTCGGCGCAGCGTGTGGCGCAGATCTCGGTGTCGAGGATATGAAGGTGCGCGGGCTGGTCTTCGTCGTGCGCGACCGACGCGTAGAAGACATCGGTCGCCTTGTCGAACGTCAATTCCTTGTCGAACTTGAGATCCGCATAGCGCGACTCGTCTGACGATCCGAGTTTTTCCATCCGTTCGTGGCCGGCGACGTGGTGTTCTTTCGGCATGAAGCCCCACGAAAGTCCGCCTGTGACGAATTGAAGTCCGCCGTTCACGAGCGCCGCCCACCGGCCGGACTGGAACGAAGCGTGGAAATTGCGGACCGGATAAAGCTCGTCGTAGATCCAGCTCAGGTTCACCTTCTCGTCGTAGTGCTTCAATGTCTTTGAGGAGAAATCCTCGTGCTCGAACGCGCCGACGATCGTTTCGGCCGCGAGCATCCCCGATTTCATCGCGAGATGGATTCCCTTGATCCGTTGGCCGTTCAGGAACGCGGCGCATTCGCCGACGAGCAGCACGCCGTCGGCGTAAAGTTCGGGCATCGTCCACCAGCCGCCGGCATTGATGGTCTTCGCCCCGTATTTGAGCATCTTGCCGCCTTTCAGGACCTCGGCGACCGCGGGATGCGACTTGAACTTCTGGAACTCAGCGTGCGGATCGATCATCGGATCCTTGTAGTCGAGCCCCGTGACGTAGCCGATGCTGACCTTGTTGTCCTTCATCCCGTAGATCCAGCCGCCGCCGTATGTGTCGGTGTCGGACGGAAACCCGAGCGTATGGACGACCTTTCCCTCTTCAAAACTTCCGGCCGGCAGTTCCCAGATCTCTTTGACCCCGAGGCTGAAGACCTGCGGATCGTCTTCCTTCTCGAGTCCGAGACGTTTTGTCAGCTGTTTCGTCAGCGACCCGCGGGTTCCCTCGCCGAGGACCGTGACCTTCGCGAGAATATCGACGCCGGCCTCGAAATTCCCTTTCGGCTTGCCTTCCTTGTCGATCCCCTTGTCGCCGGTGCGGATCCCGACGACGCGTTCGTTCCCATCGTAGAGAACCTCGGAAGCCGGAAACTCGGGAAAGATGTTGATCCCGGCGGCCTCGCATTTTTCGCCGAGCCATTCGCAGACGCGCGACAGGCTGACGATGTATTTGCCCTTGTTCTTGAGCGGCGGAGGAACGATCGGCGCGTCGATCTTCCGATTCGGCGTCAAATACCAGAAAGCGTCGCTTGTCACCGCCGAATCGACCGGACAGCCCTGCTCGAGAAAATCCGGCATCAGTTCGCGGATCGCGATCGGGTCCATCACCGCGCCCGAAAGGATGTGAGCCCCGACGAACGCCCCCTTCTCGACGATCGCAATCTCGAGATCGCCGATCTTCCGGCCCTTCTTGATGCCCTTGTCGATGAATTCGTCGTGTTCGCGCACCTTGTTTTTCAGGTGAAGCGCAGCCGCCAGGTTTGCCGGCCCGGCGCCGACGAAGATCACGTCCATTTCGAGTTGCTCGCGTTCGATCATATATTCCGCCTCCGCAATGAATAGCGATTCAGTTTCAATAAATATAACAAAACGCGACATTTTGGGCTAGTCGGACGGACGCTGACGAGCACGTTCCGAATCGTCCGTCAAGCATTTCCCGGTCCGATAGAAAAACCGCAAGAATCGGTATAAGATGAAAGCGTTTTCGGGCGGGGACATCAATTTTGGCGGAGGCGATCTCATGATCAGCGCATTTTCGGAACGGACCGCGCGCGGTTCACGTTTTGCGATTCCGGCAGTTCTGCTGTTCGTCATCGCGTTTTCGGTTTCGTGCAGCGTTCGCTCGGGCGACAAGGATTCGAAGCTGGCATCGGATGAGTCCTCGCGGACCGAACGAAACGATCCGCGAAAGACGTCGGGCGGACCGGCGTCCGCGGTCGACGGCTCGCCGTCGGCGACACCGACGCCGAAACTCGAATCGCCGACGCCCGAGGAGACCGATGTCTCGGGCAGTTGGACCTGCAACTACCGATTCAGCGACGGCGGCGACGGAAAGATGCTGTGGAAGTTAAAGCAGCGCGGCGAATCGATCAGCGTATCGAGCTACTCGTATGTCGGCGGCAATTCCGATATCTGGGTCAACGAAGAAAAGAACGGCAAGATCCGGGGCAACGCGATATCGCTTTATTTCACCGAAAAGGGCGAAACCGTATCGTACAGCGGGACGGTAAACGGCGACACGATGTCGGGAAAAATGAGTTTCGGAGGAACCTGGACGGCGCGGCGCTCGAAATAGCGGTTCCGAAGCCAATTTATGAGAGATTCGCGATCCGTATCGCCCGGCAGGTCCAGGCTTCTCGCGCTCTTGCTCGCGATCGCCGCGGGAGCCTCGTGCTCGTCGTCACGGGCCGTCAATCCCGGGCTTTCGGCAGCGATGCCGCCGCGGATACTTTGGGCTTGGGAACGGAAGGAGGATCTCCGGTTTCTCGATCCGGCGAAGTTCGCGGTCGCGTTCCACGCGCAGACCCTGAAACTCTCGCGCGATGACATTTCGTTCCAGCCGCGCCGGCAGCCGCTCCAGACCGCGCCGGGCACGTATCTGATCGCGGTGACGCGCATCGAAACGGCGAAATCGGCCGACTCGCGGGCCGTCCTTTCGGCGGAACAGCGACGGCGGACCGTGGATCTTGTCAGGCGGACGCTCGAGTTGCCTGAGGTGCGTTCGGTGCAGATCGATTTCGACGCGGCCGTCTCGGAACGAGGCTTTTACCGGGATCTGATCCGCGACATCCGGAACGCTTTGCCGAAGGAGATCCCGCTGACGATGACGGCGCTCGCGTCGTGGTGCGCGGGCGACACTTGGTTCAACGATTTTCCGGTTGACGAGGCGGTTCCGATGGCGTTCGTGATGGGCGCCGACTCCGACCGGGTCCGCGACTTTCTGGCCAAGGGCAACGATTGGCGCGAACCGCTTTGCCGCGGCAGCTACGGATTCGCGCTCGAAGAACCGATCGACGCGCCGCTCAAGCCCGATCGCCGGATATACTATTTCAAATCGAGCGCCTGGACGAAAGACGATATCGACCGGCTGAAGTGAAGACGATGAACGATCTGATCCCGAACGACGCAACGGAGAGACCGGCTCCGGATCTGTTGCGTTCCGACGTTCGTTCGACGCCGCGCGGCTACACCGACGACGCCAACGGCAAGGTCTCGAATCAGGCATTAACAAGCGCTGGCAGCAGTCCGTATGGACGGCGCGGTCGCCATCTTGGTTTGTAAATCAATGATCCCTTCTGACCCGACAAAAATGAAAGTTACCCGATCGTTAATCTCGACCGTCGCCCTTATCGTCATCGCGGCGAATGCCGTGTTCCCGTGCGGTCCCGGCTACGTAACGCCGGTCTTTGACAACGAACGCGCTCCGGAGTCGCCGTACCGTGAGTTTGCCGCCGGAAACCTCGGCATCATCAAACCGACCTACCGGCGCAACGTTTTGCTTGCGGCCTACCGTTATCTGATCGGGACCGGATTTTCGGAACCGGAGCAGCAAGCGCTGATCGAGTTCTGGGAAGCCGAGATCAACAACAAGCCGTATCAGCGAAACGACGAGATCGGAACGGCGGTCAAGGCCTGGATCGAACAGCGAAAGGCGGTCGTCGGGAAGGAGGAAAAGGTCCCCGATATCTACGTCGAACGCACGTGGGGCGGTTACGAGTTCTTCCCGAACTGCACCAAGAACGCGTTCGAAACCGCCGCGAAGACCCTTTCTGACCGCGTCGCATCGTACGGATCCGACAGCGGCGATGTCAGGATCTGGGTCAAAACGCAGGACCAGGTCTTTATGAACTGCGCCGTCGGGCGGTCGATTCCCGCCGAACCGTCCGCCGATATGGCCGAATGGCTCCGAAAGGACCGCGCCTACCAGATCGCGGCCGCCGAGTTCTACGCTCTCGATTACGCCGGCGCCCGGAGACGCTTCACTGACATCGCGCAGGATTCCGATTCGCCGTGGCGCGAGACCGCCGAATACCTGATAGGCCGGACACTGATTCGTCAGGCGAGCCTGGGTCACGACAAGACCCGCTCGGACGCGCTTTACGTCGAGGCCGATCAGGCACTGCAAACGGTGGCGATGAAAGGCGGACGATTTGCGGCCGACGCCGAACGGCTTCTGGGCGTGGTCAGGTACCGGCTTCAGCCGGCCGAACGGATGCGCGAGTTGGCCCAGCACATCGCATATCAGGGCAGCGTTGACTTTCGCCAGGACCTGATCGATTACACCTGGCTTCTAGACAAATACGAAAAGGAATCCCTCGAAACCGAAGAGAGGCGAAAGGCCGAAGAAGAGGCGCGCAAAAATCCCGCGAGCGCGACTCCGACACCGGACACGACACCGCCGGCGAACGATCCGAACAAGATACAGATCTACGTCTGGTCGGAAAAGGACCAGCAGAGTTATAGCTTCGAGATCCCGGCCTCAGCGACCGACGAAGACGCATACGCGGCGGCCGAAGTCGCGATCGGACGCCCGATCGACGAGAAACTGAGAGAACAGGTCCGAAACCAGCGGCAAGCGGCTTACGCCAACCGGTTCACGAACGACCGGGACAGCGGGTATCAAGGGGGCTACTGGGGATCTGAAACGATGTCCCGGTCGCTTTTGCCCGACGCGATCAGACAGGACGATCTTTCAGACTGGCTTTTTACGTATCAGATGAGATCGCCCGACGCATATGTCTATTCGCTTGAAAAACTTCGTGAAACCGGGTTCGATCTTTGGGCGATGACCGCGATCTCAAAGGCGGAGACGAACTCGCCCGATCTTGATGCGCTCATCGACCGCGCACGGAAGGTCGGCGCTTCGTCACCCGCGTTCCCGACGGTCGCCTATCACCTCGCGCGGATCGACATCGCCCGGGGCCGGATCTCGGACGCCAAAGCGCTGCTCGACGAGTTGATCGCATCGCCGCTGACTTTTCCGTCATCGACACGGAACCAGTATCTCAAGCTGCGAATGACGCTCGCCGACACGATTGAGGACTTTTTCAAGTATTCGCTGCGCCAGCCGTATGCATTCGATTTTGACGGGACCGTCGCGACACTCGACCGCCACAAGATCGAGCAGAAATCGTGGTACTCGCCGGAGGCGTATCCCGACAAGACAAAAGAGCAGTATGAGAAGGAGATCGATGAACGGTTCGCGGTCTACGAGAAATTCGCTTCCGAAAAGATGCTTGATTCCGACGCGTACTCCTCGCTGAACCGCTATTTCCCGACCGAATCGCTGATCGCGGCAGAGAAACTCGAGAACATTCCGAAGCACGTGAGGCAACGGCTCGCGCTCGCGATCTGGACGCGGGCGGTGCTGCTTGAGAACGATCCGGCGGCGCGGCAGATCACGCCGCGCCTGATCGAGGCCTTTCCCGAACTCGCCGAGTCTTTCAAGCCTTATTTAGCGGCGGCCACGCCGGTCGCGCGCAAACGGGCGGCGCTTTTCATCATTCTCAAGAACCCGATCCTGACTCCGGCGATCGAATCCGGTTTCGATGCGGACAACTCGTTCGGCGAATGGGATGCCGACAACTGGTGGTGCGAATGGTTCTTCGACAGCGAGAACGAGGATCCCTCTACGTTCGGGCCGACGCCTAGATTCCTTACCAAAGCGCAGCTGGCGGCGGCCAAGACCGAACGACGACAGTTGCAACAGGTCGGCGACGCGCCGAAGTTCTTTTACCAGAAGACTTTGGAGTGGGCGAGGGTGGCTCCGGCCGACAAGCGCGTGCCCGAAGCGCTTTACATCGCCTGGGCTTCGAACGGCTGGACAAAGTACGGCTGCGGAAACGGTCCGGAGATCCAGGAAGAGATAGCCGGCTTTATGCGCGCCCGGTATCCGAACAGCGAGTGGACAAAGAAGCTCGACGAGACGCCGGAAAACTGATGCAGTGGACAATGGAAAACGGACAATGGACAACAGACCAAAGCGATTGTCCATTGTCCATTGACCATTTTCCCCAGCTATCTTCCCGTGGCCGCGACGACCTTTGAGGCGGCGTCGCTCATTCCGTCGGCGGAAATGATGCCGATGCCGGATTCGTTGAGTACGCGCTTGCCTTCCTCGACGTTCGTTCCTTCGAGCCGCGCGACGATCGGAATCTTCACTCCAAGGTTTCTGGCGGCCGCGACAACACCCGAAGCGACCATGTCGCACCGCACGATCCCGCCGAAGATGTTGATCAGCACCGCCTTCACGTGCTCGTCGGCAAGCAGGATACGAAACGCGTTCTCGACACGTTCCTGCGACGCGCCGCCGCCGACGTCGAGGAAGTTCGCCGGTTCGCCGCCGTGCAGCTTGATGATGTCCATCGTCGCCATCGCGAGCCCGGCTCCGTTGACCATGCAGCCGATGTTGCCGTCGAGTTTGATGTAGTTCAGATCGAACTTCGAGGCCTCGATCTCAAGCGGCTCCTCTTCATTCAGATCCCGCAGTTCGGCATAGTCCTTGTGCCGATAAAGCGCATTGTCGTCAAAATTCACTTTTGCGTCGAGCGCGATCAGCCGGTTGTCCTTCGTTAGGAGGAACGGGTTTATCTCGACCAGCGACGCGTCCATTTTGACATAGGCGTCGTATAGCGAGAGCATGAATTTGGTTGCCTGCCCGATCAGATCGTTCGGGATTCCGAGCCCGAACGCCAGCTTCCGCGCCTGGAACGGACGGAGTCCGACACTCGGATCTATCGCCTCCTTAAGGATTAGTTCCGGCGTTTCCTCAGCCACTTTCTCGATGTCCATCCCGCCGGCAGCCGACGCCATGAAAACGTTACGTCCGGTGATCCGGTCGAGCGTGATGCCGAGATAGAACTCGCGGTCGATCGGGAGGCCTTCCTCGATCAGGAGCGTTTTGACCTCGCGGCCCTCGGGACCGGTCTGATGAGTCACGAGGTTCATTCCGAGCATCTGCTTCGCGATCTCGTGCGCCTCTTCCCGCGAACGGGCGAGCTTCACGCCGCCGCCTTTCCCGCGGCCACCGGCGTGTATCTGCGCCTTGACGACGACAACGTCAGTTCCAAGCTCGCGCGCGGCGGCTTCAGCCTCATCCGGGGTGCGGGCAACGATTCCGCGCGGCACGGGGACGCCGTATGCGCGCAACAATTCCTTTCCTTGATATTCGTGGATCTTCATATTGTCTCTGCAAAATCAAGAGTTTAGCGTCGGGAACCCGAGAAATCAATCGGGCTGCCGTTTTCGAAAGCCGGAAACCCGTCGTGAGGCCAAACTCGCTATCAAATAGACATCAGACCGGACGAACTGTACGTCCGGTCTGTAAGCAATCGATGATTCTCGAACTTAGCGTTTCTTGACGCCGGTATAAACACGGATCCCGAACAGCTTCCATTCCTTGCTTTCGGGAATGTACTGAAGTTCAAACTCCGTCTTGACCCCCGATGTGTCATAGCTCCCTTCGACCATCAGTTTGCGCAAAGTACCCTCGCGCTCGATCTCTCCGGCACGCGTGAAAGTGGCCTTCATCGACTTGATGGAGCTCATATCGGCCTTGCCGTCGATCAGATTCTGGAAGCCGTTCTTCATCTTTTCGGGCGACGTCTGTTTGGCCCAGTACTTCGAGATCGAACCGTGAAAGTCGGTAAAGTCCGCATCGAGCAATGCCTGGTTGAAGTCGAGCATCGTCTTCTTGACGATGTCCTGCAATTCGTCTTCCGACGGGATCTCGTACTTGGACGCGTCGGCCTTCTTGTACTCCTTGGTGGCCGACGGGCTCGGCGAAACGCTCGAACTCGGCGTCGGCGTATCCTTCGCGCCCTTGAAAAGATCGCTTCCGTCTTTCTTGCAGAAGCATCCGAGACCGATCATCGCGACGATCGCGAGCGCGATCATCCCGTTGACGACCGAGTTGTTTTTGACGATTGAACGGTTGAACAGATTTTTCATTTTTCCTCTGGTTTCCTGAACGAACGATCTCACTTGTCCTTGCGCCATGGCGAAAGAAGATTGACCCAGCTATCGACGGCCCGGCTGTATTCCTGCGGACAGCGCTGGGCGCGCTCTTCCGGCAGATAGCCGTCAGAAACAAAATAATCGTACTTGTCCGGATCGGACCCGTAGATCATGCAAAGCGAATTGTAGTAACGCTGCTCCTGAAGAAGGTGCTCGTCGGCGAGCTGTCGTTTCGAGCGGGTTTCGCCGCGCGATTCGATCCGGAATCCGTCGGCGGCGGCAAGTACGGCCTTCACGCCCGCATCCCCGAGTTCCTCGATGTTGATGTACGAAGAACAGCGGTCGGCCGCGTCTTCCTCGTTACCCATTATCGGCAGCTTGTAGTTGTAGATCAGCGCATGTCCTACCTCGTGAAGAAAGACGAAACGGATCGCGTCGAACATCTTCTTGTCGGCGTCGCCGGCGCTCATCCCGTCGGAACGGTAAAGATTGTAGAACCGCTCCATAAGTTCGTAACAGACCGTGATGGTTTGATCGTTCGGGTCGAACTGGGCGTTCGGCTCGCCGCACTCACCGGCCGTGACATAAATATCTTCCGGCAGTATCAGCGCGCGGTTGAGGTCCGACGCCGCGTTGTCGAGAAGCTTCTCGTCGCGGACTTTCTTGTCGAGATCCTGATACTTCGAACTCTTGACCTTCGTCGAACGAACGACGAAATCGCCCTTGTCCTCGTTCTTCTTCGAATCACTCTTCTTTGTACGCTCGCTTGTCGGCGACGTTTCAGTCTTCGGCGAAGGCGATTTCTTCGTCTCGCCGTCGCCGCGGCGATTCCCCGATGTGCAGACGCAAGCTGTCGCGACGACGAGCACGACGAGAACCGCGAGCAGATTCACCAGATTATCTTTCGTAAGCGATCGGAGCATATCTCGTTCGGGCGGAAAACTGGTCGGTATTCTACACAAAAAAGCGGCCGGTTAGAAGCACTAACCGGCCGCAATCCCATTCGACATCGCGAATTTGTGATTATTCCGATTTCTCTACTAGTTTCAGCAACGTTCGGACGACGACGCCCGTCGGTCCTTTCGCCTGGAACGGCCGTTCGCTGTCGCACCAGGCAGTTCCCGCGATGTCGAGATGGGCCCACTTCGCCTTGTCGACGAATTCCTGAATAAAAGCCGCGCCAATGATCGTCCCGGCCTTGCGCGCCGGGCCGATATTCTTGATGTCGGCAATATCCGACTTGATCGTCTTGCTGTACTCGCGGCCGAGCGGGAGCTGCCAGAAATTCTCTCCGGCCTCTTTCCCGCAAGCGATCACGTCGTCGACAAGTTCCTGGTCGTTGCCCATGATGCCGGTGTTTACGTCGCCAAGCGCGATGATCACCGCGCCCGTCAGCGTCGCCATGTCTACGATCCGCGTCGCGCCCTGTTTTTCGGCGTAAGCGACCGCATCGGCAAGGATCAACCGTCCCTCGGCATCGGTGTTCAGAATCTCGATCGTCTTGCCGTTCATCGCGGTCACGATATCCGAAGGACGACTGGCTTTGCCATCCGGCATGTTCTCGACCGCGGCGACGACGCCCAAAACCGGAACCGACGGTTTGAGCAGCCCGATCGCCCGCATCGTTCCGAGAACCGTCGCTCCGCCCGACATATCGTACTTCATCGCATCCATTCCCTCTCCGGGTTTCAGGGAGATACCGCCGGTATCGAACGTGATGCCTTTGCCGACGAACGCCAGGAGTTCGCCCTTCTTGGCCGTCGACTTCTTCGGTTCGTATTTCAGGACGATCAGTTTCGCGGGCTGTTCCGATCCGAGCGAAACGCTCAGCAGCGAACCCATTCCGAGTTTCTGCATCTTCGCTTCGTCCAGGATCTCGCACTTCAGTCCGACCTCTTTGGCCATCGACTGAGCGCGCTTTGCCATTTCGGTCGGGTGCAGGATGTTCGGGGGTTCGTTCGCAAGATCGCGGGCGAAGTTCATCGATTCGCCGACGGCTATGCCGCGGGCGAGGCCGTCCTTCATCGAGCCGGCATCGGCGCCCTCGATGAATAGCACGAAATGATCGACAGACTTCGTGTTCTTGTCCTTCGTCCGGTACTTGTCCAGCTCAAACTGGCTCGTCGCGAATCCCTGCGCGGCCGACTGAGCGATCGCCCCGGCGTCACCTTCGCAACGCGGCATCAGCGCGAGGCTTTTGAGGTTGCGCTTGCGGACGAAACGCGTCGCCGTTCCGGCGACGTTGGCAACGCTCGCGACCTTGTAATCATTCTTTTCGCCGACGCCGATCAGCACAAGGCGAGAAGCCTTGACCTTTCCTTTGGACGCGAATCTGATGAGCGCGGTCTCGCCGACATCGCCCTTGAATTCTTCGGTCTTGATCACCGAAGCGATCAATCCGCCGGTGAGCTTGTCGAGCTCCTTCAACGTCGGGCTGGTCGCCTTCTCGTCCTTAAAAACAGCGACCGCCAACGCATCGGCGTTGGCCTCCGAAAAATTCGCAGAAATTCCCTGAGCTTTCATCTTCAACCTCGTTATTAACGTATGTTATTGCACCAAAAACTGCTTTAATTCTATAACTTATCTTAACTTTTCTTTCAACTGTTGGCGAGTTTCGCGCTCGACGGTACGCTTCATTTCGGTCTCGCGTTTGTCGTAGAGTTTCTTCCCGCGGGCGACGCCGATCTCGAACTTGATCCGGCCGTTCTTCCAATAGATCCGCGTGACGACGAGCGTCATCCCTTTCTGCGTCGTTTCCTTTTCAAGCCGCTCGATCTCGCGGCGATGAAGGAGCAGTTTTCGGGTCCGCAACGGATCGTGATTCTGACGATTGCCGTGCGAATAGGGCGAGATATGGGCGTTCATCATCCATACCTCGCCGTCGCGCACGGAAACGTACGAGTCCTTGAGCTGAACCCGTCCGGCCATCACGCTTTTCACCTCTGTCCCCTGCAGCACGATGCCCGCCTCGTACTTGTCGATGATGTGATACTCGTGATACGCGTGACGGTTGTTAACGATCTCTTTTCCGTCGGTCAACATGAACTGCTATTCTGCCCGTCCCGCGCGTTTCACGCAAACGGACGGGGGATTTTGGATTGTGGA
>CAZARD010000001.1:11571-16265 GCA_964487505.1 uncultured Blastocatellaceae bacterium
AGCGCTTTGCGCGAAGCAAACCCCTTGGATCTTCGATTTTGGATCGGAGCGCAACGGCCACTGCTCACCGTCGTCGCTCACCGCTCAAGCCTGTTTGACAATTTCTCCGCCGATTCTTAAATTAGAACTCGGCAATTGGGAGATCGTCTAATGGTAGGACTCAAGATTCTGGCTCTTGCTATCGGGGTTCGAATCCCTGTCTCCCAGCCAAATTTCTGATAGACGCTGCCGGCCGCCTTTAATCAAACAGGCGGCCGGTTCTGCTTTTGGCGATCAGCCGACCGGTCGCCTCAGGAGCCGCGTCTTTCGGTGACCGCGCGACTGATCCGTACCGCGGCTTCCGTTCCGATTCCCGAACCTCAAGATTCCGGATACGCGGTTCGCCCGCTCCGACTTCAGCGAGCGGCGACGCCGCGCGCTGTACCACAAAACTCCGGGCTGTGCTAGATTATCCCTTTCCGGAAAGCACTCAAAAATGTTGTGATCTATGAACGATTGGCATGAAACGTCGGTCCGCGTCCGTTACGCGGAAACCGATCAGATGGGGATCGTACACCATTCGAATTATCTCGTCTGGTTCGAGCTCGGACGGAGCGAGTTCTGTCGGGCGCGCGGTTTTTCCTACAAAGATATGGAAGAAAAGGACGATGCCCTGCTGGTCGTCGCGGAGGCGTACTGCCGGTACAAATCGCCCGCCTTCTACGAGGACGAACTGACGATTAGGACCCGTCTTGCCGAGATTCGGAGCCGCAGCATACAGTTCGTGTATGAGGTCTTTCGAGCATCGGACGGGACGCTTCTGGCCGAAGGCGAGACACTCCATCTCGTTACCGATTCGACGAAAAAGGTCCGGTCCCTGCCCGCGGTCTATAAGGAAAAGCTGCTCGCGCACGGATAATTTTCCGTCATTTCCGTTTGACTATGACGAGCGTGATGTCATCGCCCGCGGGCGCCGTCTGGGTGAATGAAGAAAGCGCAGATTCGACCTTGTCCCGAAGCCCCGAGGCGGAAGCCGCGACGTTCTTCTGGATGACCTGCGACAAGCGCTCGAGCCCGAATTCATCTCCGTTGAGATTCGCCGCTTCCGAAACCCCGTCGGAATAGATGACCAGAACTTCGCCCGTTTCCAGTCGGAGCGTTCCCTGTTCGTAGTCGGCCATCGGCATGATTCCAAGCGGGAAGCCGCCCGAGTCGAGCTGCTCGATCCGGCCGTCCTTGCGCCCGATTAGCGGCGGATTGTGACCGGCGTTGATGTAGTTCAGCTCACCCGTCGCCGGATCAAGCTCGGCGACGAAAAGGGTCACGAAGCGGTTCGCCGGAGTATTGTGCGCCAGGTACTGATTCACCGAACGCACGGTCTCCGGAAGCGAATTCTTTGCCGACACCTGAGCATGGATGGCGGCGTGAAGCGACGACATAAGCAGCGCCGCCGCGGTCCCCTTGCCCGAAACGTCGCCGAGCGCGATCAACATCTTGCCGTCATCGCGCGAAATAAAGTCGTAGTAGTCTCCGCCGATCTCGTAGCACGAGAACGAGATTCCCTGAAACTCGTAGCCATCGAGCACCGGCGGTGCCGATGGCTGGAAGCGTTGCTGGATCTCAGTCGCCAGTTCAAGTTCGCGTTCCATACGCTCTCGCTCGAAACGCTCCTCAAGAAGCCGCGCGTTCTCAACCCGGATCGACGCGACGGATGCAAGCGTTGTCAGAATATTCAAATGCTCTTCGGTGAAGGTTGCTTCGTAGGTCGGGGAATCGGCGTACACCAGGCCGAAGACCTCATTCTCATTGACGCTCAGAGGAACCGCGAGTACCGACCGGATGCCGAGCAGCGCCATCGTCTGGCTCGCATACCGCGGATCGTGCTGCGCGTCCGACGTCAGGACCGACTTGCCGTTCTTGAGAACTTCATCCATCACGGTCCGGCTGATCCGGACCTCTTCGATCGTCTCTTCCTTGCCGCGCAATCGCGCCGCGGCGATCTTCGTTCCGCCTTCTGCCTCGTCGTCGCGGAGCATTATCACGCAGCGTTCGGCCGGAACGGCCTCGAACACGAGCGATGCGACCTGGTTGAGCGTTTCGTCGAGACCGCTCGACGAAAGCAGCGCGATCCCGACCTTGCTGATCAAGCCAAGGAGATCGTTCCGCGAAGTATACTGGTTCTGGAGAAACTCGGAAGTCGGATTGCGACGCGAGAACGCGATCGTTTTCGATGGATCGAGCGCGTCGGTATGATCGGCGATAAGCGTGGCGCTCCGGTTCGCCGGCAACGCGTCATCCTGAAAGACGATCGTCGTCTCGCCGATCTGGATCTCGCCGCCGGGCAACAGAGGGATCGGCATCGTCACGAGCGATCCGTTGTATCGCGTGCCGTTCGCCGATCCGAGATCCTGCAGCCAGTATGCATCGCCCTCCTTGCGAATCTCGGCGTGGAGACGCGAAGCGAAAGCATCGGGTATACAAACGTCGCTTCGCGCCGACCGCCCGATGGTCGTGCGCAAGCGTGAAACCGGGAAGGTCTCGCTTTTCAGATCCGATGTCCGAATCAACAGCTGCGGCATTTCAAATCCCTCTTATAGCTCAAGTACCTTCGGGAGATTCCGTACGAACGCGGCGCTCCCCGTGAATGACCACCGTCCGGGCCAGGAAATCGTGCAACGCCCGGCCTCGCGGCGAGAACACGGATAATATGAACCCGAGACCGGCCGTTGCGACTGTCAGCGCGTAGCCGAGAGTGTGCCGCAACAGCAGGGTCGCGAGTGAGGCCGGCCGCCCGTCGCTCTTGACTATCCGGATACCCGTGAACATCTTGCCGAGGCTTTGGCCCGAGAACATCGGAAAGATCACGAAATTCGACAGACCGAGGAGCACCATCACCAACCAACCGGTGTTGCTGACCTCGCTCGTCAGGAGCTTAGTCCCGTCGATTCCGAAAAGCCTCCCGATTATCAGGCTCAGCACCGGCACGGAAAATAGAACGATGTAATCGATGAAAAACGCCCCAAAGCGGAGCAGAAACGGCGCCTTCAGTCGCTCGGCATCAAAATCGACGACGATCTCTTCGGCTCTCAGGCGCGACACCGCCGGACTCTTCTCTACGTTTGAACTCATAGTCTGGTTACGTCACGGAAAACTGCAGGGTCGTATCGCCGACGCGGAAACGGTCGCCGTTCGTCAGGAGCCTTGGCTGATGCGGCAAAAGACGCGCCGATTCTGCTCCCGAGATCAGCGTCGTGCCGTTCGACGAACCGAGGTCCTCGAGCAGGAACGCCGCCCCCTCGCGCCGGATCCGCGCGTGCCGCCGCGAGATCTTGGTCTGCGGATCATATTTTGAAAGATCGACCTCGGGGAAAATGTTCGACATCGGATCGCGCCGGCCGATCAGATTCTCGTCCTTCTCCAGCGTGAATCCGGCGCTTTCAAGATCGTTCGTCAAGACGACGAATAGCTTCGCGGTGGCGACGATCGGCGCGACGACGGGAGCCTGATGAAAACTCTGCTGGGCGATCGGTTGCTGAGAACCGCAAAATGCGCAGAACACATCGCTGGCGACGATCTGTTTCCCGCAAAAGCCGCAGAATACAAGCTGTTCCGAAAACCCGACGGCCGACGGCGCCGCCTTCACGCCGTACGACACCTTTCCGGTCTGAAGATTCAGCAGGTGATCTTCGAGAGCGCGCTTCATCTCGAGCGCCGAACGGAAACGCATATCGGCATTGTATTCGACGGAGCGCATCAGGATCTGCTCAATCTGGTCCGACAGTTGCGGATTTATCTGCCGCGGACGCGGATTCTTCTGAAAATCGAAAATCAGCAACGGGTTGCTCTGCGGATCGGCGCCGGTCAAGAGATGAAACATCGTCGATCCGAGCGAATATATGTCCGACCGCGGCTCTACGTTGCCGCTGAACAGCTCAGGCGGAGCATAGCCCATCGTGCCGACAGCCGTGACGCCCTTCTCCTCCTTGTTTATCGAGCGGGCGATGCCAAAATCGATGAGCATCAAACGTCCGGTATTGCCATCGATCATGATGTTCGCCGGCTTCAGGTCGCGGTAAACGATGACGGGATCTCGCTGATGCAGGTATTCGAGGACGTCGGCAACCTGGATCGCCCATTCGGTGACGGTCTTTTCGTCGAGCCGGCCTTCGGGATTGGCGCGCAGCCGCGAAGCGAGATCGCCGCCCGAAATGTACTTCATCACCAGGTAGAAGCGGCCCTCCTTCTCGTCGAAGAAGTAATCGTAGATCGTCGGAATCGCCGGATGTTCGAGATTCGTCAGGATCATCGCCTCGCGCTGGAAGTCGGCGACCGCCTTTTCCTGTTGCTCGGCCTCGATGTAGCTCTGGACCATCTCCTTGACGGCGCGCAGGATGCCTCCGAGGTTGCGGTCGTTCGCGAGGTAGACCGCCCCCATCCCACCGCCGCCGATCTTACGAACGATCTCATAGCGATTGTTGAGAACGGTGCCCTCATCGAGCGGCTTGAGCTTGGCCGCTTTGCGACCGTCGGTGTCGCCGTTACCAATATTCGGCTTTGTCGAAACTCGCGGTTCTCCGGATGCCGGCGCCGCGGATACGGCCGGCTCGCTCAATTCGGCGGGCGCCGGTTCTTCGGCCGCCTCCGCCTCCGGGGCTTGCGGCGTTTCGGCGGCGACCGGTTCCGGTTCCGACGCGACGAACGCGGCCGGCTCGCTC
>CAZARD010000001.1:16365-57920 GCA_964487505.1 uncultured Blastocatellaceae bacterium
GTTCCGACGCGACGAACGCGGCTGGCTCGGTTGCTTCGGAAGGAACGGCGGCCTCGGACTCGACTGACGCTCCCGCATCAGCGATCGCCGGCACGGGCGGCGTCTCAACGACGGGTTCAGCTTCCGGGGCAGGAACTTCGGATCCGGTACCGACGGCGGCGACGGGTTCGGGTGAAAAATCATCAAGCGGCGCCTCTGAGATCCGTTCCGGTTCGCTTGTCCCGGAAACGGACGGCCTCTCGGGTTCGATCTCTGCCGCCGCGAGATCAAGGATGACCTTCGGCATCGGCGCATCGTCGACCGCCGAGCTTTCGGAAATTGGTTCGACAGCTTTCGAGACCGGCTCGGAGCCAACTTCGTCCTGCTCGCCCGATTTGGCCGTTTGAATCAACCCGGCGACCGGTTGCACCGGCTGTTCTGAGACAATATTCGCCTCCGGCGAGGGCGACCCCGCGTTCGGGGCCGACCGCACGGACGCGAACGGGTCAGGCGCGGACGCATCCGAAAACGGCGACGGGATCGGGGGAGGAACGGATCCGGGCGCTTCAACGGCCGATGGCGCGGCCGGCGGCGACTGAACCACGACGGTCGCTTCCAACGACGGATCGGTCCGCGGCGCCGTGGTCGGCGTCAGCGAAATACCGCAATAAGAACAGAAGATATCGAGCTCGGCGACCTTCTCGCCGCATTCTGGACAATTTGACATTTGGTTCTAACTTCGTCCGTCTCTATTTTTGAACCGGATCATCCGGTCACATTGAAGCGCAAGAAAGTTTTGCCGACGATGATCTCGTCCCCGTTGCGCAGGATATGCGGACTTCCAGGGATCAAACGGCGTCCACGGTTGACGTACGTTCCGTTCGTTGATCCGAGGTCCTCGATCGCGTACGCCCCGTTCCTGTAAACGATGCGTGCGTGGCGTCTCGATATCTTTGCCTCCGGATCATACGCGTCAAGATCGACATCCGGAAAGATCCCGTTATCGGCGTCCCAGCGTCCGATGTACGATTCTTCGGCCGAAAGTCCGAACTCCTTTCCGATTGAGGTTCCGCGCTCGATCGTCAGTTTTGAATGCACGCCCTCGGACGAAGCCGGGGCGGATGAACCGGATGGCTGCGGCTCGACCTGCTCAACTACCGGTTCGATCCCGATCGACGTCACGCTGGCGACCTGAAAGGACGGTTGGGCGACGGGAGGAACGCTGACCGACGTCGCAAAATTCTGCTGGCCGCTGTTGCGACTTCCGAGGCTGTCACCGCACTCATCGCAGAACAACGATCCGTCGAGATTCTCGGTTCCGCAGGACTGGCATTTTATCATCTCTGTTTTCCGTACGATTCGTAAGTTATAACGGCAACAGACATTTTACCCTTAAACGCCGGACTTCGTAAATCGAAAAGCAGGTCGTGATCGGAGCGCCGCTTCATTTTTTCCGGCCGGCACGACGGCTCCCCGAAAGCTTCACTTTTTTGAAACTTACCGGATTTTCGCGACGTAATACTGCGGTGACGCTCAGCTTTCGATAATTTGCGTTAAAGTCGTAGAATTCAACTAAATAACTTGCACGAGGAACTTTAAGGAAATGGCAGTCAGCCGAAAAGGAAAATTCATTATTGGCGGAAGCATCATCGCGCTATTGCTGATCATCATCGTCGCCGGCGTGCTCGCGTCGCGAAAGGACACGCCCGAGGTAACGGTCGTTAAGATCGAAAAGCGGAAGGAGTTGCGCTCGATCGTTACGGCGTCCGGTGAGGTGCGCCCGATCCAGTTCATCAATCTGACGAGCGAGGTCCAGGGGCGAATCGAGGAGATCTACGTCAAGGAAGGCGATGCCGTCACGAAAGGGGCGCCACTGGTCAAACTCGACCCGACCGCGCTCAATTCGAGCACCGACGCCCAACTTTCCGCGCTGCAGGCTTCGCAGTCGGACGCGCAGCTTTCCCGTTCGCAGATCCTCGCCGCGCAGAACCAGCTTTCGCAGGCCGAGCAAGGCCTGACCGCGTCGCGCGCTTCGGTCGACACTGCCCTCCAACAGGTAAGCTCGGCGCGCCAAAACGTGATCGCGGCCGAGACCGATGTCGACAGCCAGCAGGTCAACCTCAATACCGCAAGCCGCGAACTGAAGCGAACAACAGATCTTTTGGAATCGGGCGTCGCGTCACGATCCGAATACGACGCCGCCAAGGACCGGGTCGAGCAGGCCCAGGTCTCGCTGCGCAACGCCCAGTCGCGGCTGCGGTCGTCGCAGTTGGCGGTCAAGGAAGCCGAGCTTCGGGTGAACGAGGCACGGGCACGGGCGCGCCAGCAGGAGGTTTCGGTCAAGGACGCGCGACGCAGCGTCGACACGGCCAACATCTCGGCGAATTCGAGCCAGAAGCGTGCCGAACAGCAGGCGGCGGTCTTCCGCGGCCAGCGCACTCAGCGCGACAAGACGCTGCAGGTCGCGCCGATCAACGGCGTCATCGCGAACATCCCTTCGAAGGTCGGTGAGTTCGCCGTCGCCGGTCTCTCCACGACCGCGCTCCTGACGATCGCCGACATGTCGTCGATCAACGTCGAGGTCAAGGTCGACGAGACCGAGATCGACAAGGTCGAGGAGGGCCAGAAGGCCAAGATCAAGGTCGATGCGTTCGGCGACAAAGAACTGATCGGCGAAGTCACGCAGAAGACCCCGCTCGCGGTCGGGAAATCTCAAACCAGCGGCGGCCTTTCGACGAACATCAATGTCCAGGAAGCCAAGGAATTCAAGGTCGTAATCCAACTCAAGGACATCCCGAAGGAACTTCAGGAAGGCTTGCGCCCGGGAATGAGCGCGACCGCCACGATCACGACAAAGACAGCCGAGGACCTGATCGCGGTCCCGCTTCAGTCGGTCATCGAGAAAAAACCTGACGCGTCCCCGTCGCCGACTGTCCAGGGCGATCTTCAGATGCCGGCCGAAAAACCGAAAGCCATCAAGGGAGTTTACGTTTTGGACGGCAACAAGGCCAAATTCGTCGAAGTCACGACCGGCATCACGGGCGAGAGCGATATTCAGATCCTGAGCGGACTTGGCGAGGGTCAGGAGGTAATCACCGGACCAAGCCGGATCCTGAACACGCTGAAGGAAGATACGGTGGTTAAGCGACAGGAAAAGAAAGAGGGCGAGTCGACGCCCAAGTCCTAGCGATGTATAAGTTTATGGAAAATCAGAACGGACACGTCGATGACAAGGACCTGCTTCCGGCCGGCGAAGCTCTGATCTCGATGCGGAACATCTGGAAGACGTACCAGATGGGAATCGAAGAACTTCACGCGCTGCGAGACGTCTCGTTCGACGTCAAGAAGGGCGAGTACGTCGCTATCATCGGACCTTCCGGATCCGGAAAATCGACGTTGATGAACCTCATCGGCTGTCTCGATTCGCCTTCCAAAGGCAAATACTGGATCAACGGCAATCAGGTATCGGAGATGACCGACGACGAGCTCGCAAAGATTCGCAACAAGGAGATCGGGTTCGTTTTCCAGACGTTCAACCTTTTGGCGCGCGCGACGGCGCTCCACAACGTCGAACTGCCGCTGATCTACGCCGGAATGCGCGCGGGCGAGCGCCACGAAAAGGCGCAGGGCGCCCTCGCATCGGTCGAACTCGAGGACCGGATGATGCACAAGCCGAACGAGCTGTCCGGCGGACAAAGGCAACGCGTCGCGATCGCGCGGGCGCTTGTGAACCATCCGTCGATCCTGCTCGCCGATGAACCGACGGGCGCGCTCGATTCGAAGACCAGCGTTGAGATCATGGCGCTTTTCGAGAAACTGCACGCCGAGGGGAACACGATCATCCTCGTAACCCACGAGCACGATATCGCGGCACGCGCCCACCGGATCATCACTATTCGCGACGGACGCATCGAAAGCGATGAAAAGGTGAAATGAACGTCGGTCTGCCGGGTTATGTGCCGATCATCTTCATCCTGACGACGTTCGTCACGCTCGGCTTTATCCTGCACGCCGTCAGAAGAACCGGAAATGAAGGTCTGCCAGCGCAGGCCTTCGCTTTTTTGATCCCGTTCTGGCTGTTTTTCACGGCGATTCTTGCGATCTACGGTTTCTACTCGGACACTTCGCGTTTTCCGCCGAGGGTCGTTGCAGCCGGGGCGCTGCCGGCGATCATCGTTTCGCTTGTCTATCTCGCATTCTTCCGCCGGACTTTCGTCGATGAACTCCCGCTTCGCGTTCTGACGCTGCTTCACATCGTGCGGATTCCGGTCGAACTCGTGCTGTTCTGGCTTTACGGAGCGGCATTGGTTCCGAAGGCGATGACCTTCGAAGGCTGGAACTTCGACATCGTTTCGGGCCTAACCGCCCCCGTCATCGCTTGGCTCGCGTTTCGCGGCGGCCGGATCAACCGGCCGCTTCTAATCGCGTGGAACGTGATCGCGCTCATACTATTGTTCGTGATCGTCGGGACGGCCGCCGCGGCGTTTCCTTCGCCGATGCAGCAGATCGCATTCGACCAACCGAACCGGGCGGTCGTCGACTTCCCTTTCATCTGGCTCCCCGCGATCATCGTCCCGGTCGTTCTTTTCGCGCATCTGGCAAGCCTTAGCCAGCTTTCGCGGCGGCCGACTTGATCCGGCCCAAGCGATCCGCCCCGGACGAAACCGCGTGCGACCGGCATTTTGATAACGAAATGCCGTCCGCGGACGTAAAATAGAATTATGCCGACGTTCGCCGCGCTGACATTGTTCGCGGAATCGTTCAGACTCTCGCTGCTGAGTTTGCGCAGCCATAAACTACGAACGTTCCTGACGCTGTTGGGGATCATTGTCGGCGTCGCATCGGTGATCGCCGTGATGACGATCATCAGCGGCCTCGACCAGACCGTCGCGACGGCCTTTTCAGCCCAGGGATCGACCGCCTTCTCGGTCTCGAAACGCCCGCTCGTCATAACCTCGCGAGAGGATATGATCAAATTCAACAAGCGGAAGGACGTGACGCGCGAAGACGCCGACGCGATCAAACGCCTTTGCCGCGACTGCTGGCGCGTCGGGATCGCCGTCAACGGCGCGGGGCTTGTCAAACACGGCGAGAACCGTTCGGAAGGCGTTTCGGTGAGGGGACTCACACTGCCGATGTTCGACATCGAGAACGTCACGATCCAGGCGGGACGGCTCTGGACCGAGCAGGAAGGCGACGCCGGCCGGAATATTTGCGTCATCGGGACGGATATCATTGAGAATCTTTTTCCGGGCCGCAATGCGGATTCCGTCGTCGGGGACGAAGTTCGCGTCGACGGGGTGCCGTACACGATCCTCGGTGTCGCTTCGCCGTTCGGCAAGGTACTCGGGTTCTCGAGAGACAACTTTGTTTACATTCCGTATCAATCGGCCCAGAAGATGTTCGGCGCCCGCGATTCGGTCACCGTCCACGTTCAGGTGCGGGATTCTTCGCTGTTCGAAACCGCCAAGGACGAGGTCCGGACGATAATGCGCAACCGGCGCGGCAAATCCGTGGGCGACGAGGACGATGGCGTCTCGGTCGAATCGCAGGACGCCTTCATCGGGATCTACAAGAACGCCACTTCGGGAATCTATTTCGCAACGTTCGGCGTGGCGGTCATTTCGCTCGTCGTCGGCGGCATAGTCGTGATGAACATCATGCTCGTGTCGGTCACCGAACGGACCCGCGAGATCGGCCTGCGCAAGGCCGTGGGCGCGCGTGACCGGGACGTGATGCTTCAGTTTTTGATCGAAGCCGTGACGGTGACGATCCTCGGCGGCGCGATCGGAGTCGTCACGGGCTACGGGCTGGCGTACTTACTCTCGGTCCTGATGGGATTCCCGGTGCTGATCAGCGTCAGTTCGGCGGTCCTCGGGGTGACCGTCTCGTTTGTCGTCGGACTCGCAAGCGGGCTTTATCCGGCGTGGCGCGCCGCGAAGCTCAGCCCGATCGACGCGATGCGGAACGAATGAGAGCTCTGACATTTGGGATTTGGGATTTGGGATTCGCGATTTGGAATATTTGGGATTTGGATTTTGGAATTTGCGATTTGGGATTTGGGATTGGCCAATTACCGGCAAACTGAACGATGACCTTCGACGATCTGAAAGAATCGGCCCTGATGGCCGTCGAAACGCTGCGCGAAAACAAATTGCGCTCGGCGTTGACGATCCTCGGCGTGATGGTCGGGGTTCTGACAGTGCTCGTTATGGTTTCGATCATCCAAGGCTTGAACAGATCTTTCTCGGAGCAGATCGAATCGCTCGGATCGAACACCATCTTCATCTCGAAATTCAGCCCGAGTTTCGGCCGCCCGCCGGGCCAGGAGGAACGCCAGCGCAAGGAACTGACGCTCGAGGACGCCGACGCGATACGCGCCGAAGCAACGTCGGTGGTCGGCGTTTCGCCGCTCCAAAGGAAGATCTCCGTCAATGTCCGGTTCCGCGATAAAGAGACCGACACGCCGGTCTTCATAGGCGTCACGCCGTACTACGAGTTCACGCATTCGCAGTACATAGGGGTCGGCCGGTTCATTACTGACGCGGACGTTCGCGAACGTTCCAACGTCGTCGTGCTCGGCCGCGACGTCGTGCAGGCGCTGTTTGAGAACCAGGACCCGCTCGAAAAGGAGATCAAGATCGCCGGCACGCCGTACCGCGTGATCGGCATAATGGAAACGCTCGGCTCGTTCTTCGGGCAATCGCGCGACAACTCGATCTTCGTCCCGATCACGACCTATCAAAAATACTATCCCGAGCTTCGGCCTCCGGAAACGGTCTTCGTGATCATCGTCCGGCCACGGTCGCGCGAGGACGTGCCGGCGGCGATGGACGAGATCCGGGACATTCTTCGCCGCCGCCGCGAGGTCGCGCCCGGAGAGCCGGACAATTTCGGCATTTCGTCGCAGGACGCGCTGCTCGACGTCTACAACCAGCTGACTGGCGCGACATATCTCGTGCTGACCGCGATCTCGGCGGTCGCGCTGATGATCGGCGGGATCGGCGTGATGAACATCATGCTCGTGTCGGTCACGGAACGGACAAAGGAGATCGGAATCCGCAAGGCCGTCGGCGCGACGCGGGTCTCGATTCTCGTCCAGTTCCTGATCGAAGCCGTGATCCTGACAGGGATCGGCGGGATCATCGGGCTGATCGTCGGCGAGGTGTTGAGCCGCGTGATCAACGCGTATTCGCCGCTCCCGGCCTACATTCCCGTCTGGGCGATCCTCGTCGGCCTCATCGTCTCGGCGGGCGTAGGGATCGTCTTCGGCCTCTACCCGGCGTGGAAGGCCGCAAAGCTGAATCCGATCGACGCGCTCCGTTATGAGTGAAGGGATTTTGGATTTTGACTGGAGCCTGACTGGCCCGGTTGCAGGTTTCGCAACGTGCGGCCGCGGAGTTGGGGAATCTTCGAAATAGGAACGCAGGCAGAGCTCAAGATGAGCGGTCCGCATCGGTCGGTCCGCGCGAAGCGCTCACTGCAACCGGGACGGTCGCGCTCCGGCCGCAATCCAAAATCTAAAATCCAAAATCCAAAATCCGAATAACTTATTGCTACCGTTTGCGTAATAGTCTCCGGCTTCAATAGGATTAGTTCGGATGAATTTCTCGGAAACAATAAAACTCGCCTTTGCGGCGATCTGGGCGCATAAGCTTCGGTCGTTCCTGACGCTTCTCGGAATGATCATCGGCGTCACCGCGTTTATGCTGGTCTTATCGTTGCTGCAGGGATTCAACGCCTATGTCGATGAAAAGATCGCCGGGATCGGTTCGAATTCCTTCACGATCCGCCGTTTCAGCTTCGACGACTTCAAGAACACCGACACTATCGCCGAGGCGCAACGCCGGAACAAGGAGCTCACCTTCGACGAGCTCGACTATATTCGCCAACGGTCGCAGCTGATCGGGAAGATCGGCGCCAAGGCGCTGCCGAATTTGGCCGAGCTCAAACGCGGCACCGAAACGCTCCGTGACGTCCAGATAGAAGGGATGGAGCCCGTCATCGGCGAGATCGCCAACGTCGATATCGCGCTCGGCCGTTTCTTTACCGACGCCGAGAACTCGAATGCGGTGCGCGTCGCGTTCATCGGCTCGGAGATCGCGGAAAAGCTATTTCCCAACGGCGACGTCATCGGCCAGGAATTCACGATGCGCGGGATCCCTTACCGGGTGATCGGCGTTCAAACGAAGAAAGGAACGGTCTTCGGGCAATCGCAGGATCTCTTCGTCTGGCTGCCGATCAAAACATACGGCGCGAACTTCGGCGGTCTGACCCGCGGCCGCGGCCTGTATTTCGAGGCCACCGCCGCTTCCCCGAAGCTCTTCAACGAAGCCGTCGAAGAGGCGCGGACGCTGTTGCGCGTCAAGAGGAAACTGCTGGCAAACGAACGCGACAATTTCGGGATCCTGACGCCCGACGCGATCGCGAGCCTCCGCGATTCGATCTTGCGGCCGATATTCATCGTTATCCTTGCGGTGCCCGCCATCGCGCTCCTCGTCGGCGCGATCGTCATCATGAACATCATGCTTGTCGCCGTCACCGAACGAACGAAGGAGATCGGCATCCGCAAGAGTCTCGGAGCGCGGCAGGCCGACATTCTGAAGCAATTCCTGATGGAGGCGGCGACGCTCGCGGCGATCGGCGGCATCATCGGGCTCGTGATGGCAAAGCTTCTGGGGATAATCGTCACCGCGGTTGTCATTCAGACAGTGATTCCGTGGTACGCGGCGGTGATCGCGATCAGCGTCTCGGCAATCGTTGGTGTTTTGGCCGGACTCTTTCCGGCGTGGAAGGCGGCGCGGCTCGATCCGATCGAAGCCCTGAGGGCGGATTGATATGTTTCTCATCAACAACGCGTTTTACGAAAACATGAAGATGGCCTTCCAGACGTTGCGGGCCAACAAGCTCAGGTCGTTCCTGACGATCTTCGGCGTCATCATCGGCGTCATCACGGTGATGCTCATCTCGTCGATCATCTCGGGCATCGACATGGCGGTCAAGAAACAGGTCGAGTCGTTCGGAACGAGATCGATCTTTCTCCGCAAATTCGACATCAAGGCGATCAATACCGGCCGCCGCTCGCAGGAAGAACGTATGCGAAAGCCGCTGACGATGGAAGATTCAGAAGCGATCAAGGGGCTTTCGTCAGTCGAAGTGTCGGTGCCCTTTCTCGACATCACGAACAACTTCTTCGGTCAAAAGCTGCTCGTCTCCGGCCCGAACGGAAAGACGTCGTCGAGTGTCCGCCTGCAGGGGACATTGCCTGACGTCGAGCGGACGAATACGGTGATTCTGCAGGAAGGCCGTTGGTTTACGCAAAACGAATCGGACGACAAGACCGACGTCTGCCTCATCGGATCGTCCGTCGCCGAGGCGTATTTCCCGTTCGGGTCCCCGCTCGGTGAAAACCTCGAGATCGGCGGCCGCGTTTTTCGCGTCATAGGGGTTCTCGAAAAAAGGGAGCAGTTGTTCGGAGGCGGAAGCGGCAGCAACGATCAGAACAACGTCATCTATATGCCGATCGGGGCGGCGTTGCGGCTCAAGCCGTTCGCGGACGATCTGTTCCTATTGACGGTCGCGAAAGAGGGCCAGCTCGAGATCGCGAAAGATCAGGTCCAGGATCTGATGCGGGTGCGCCGTCAGGTTCCGTTCGGCGAGCCGAACAACTTCGGAATGGAGACCGCCGCCGGCATCATCGAGCAGTTTCAGTCGATCACGGCCGGGGTCGCGCTGACGATGGTCGTGATCTCGTCGGTTGGACTCTTAATCGGCGGCATCGGCGTGATGAACATCATGCTCGTTTCGGTCACCGAGCGGACGCGGGAGATCGGAATCAGAAAGGCGATCGGAGCAAGACAAGCCGACATCCTGCTCCAGTTCCTGATCGAGGCCTCGACGCTGACCGGGTTCGGCGGACTCGTCGGACTGTTGATCGGATGGAGTCTGACGTTTCTGATAGCTATCGTTTTCCCGTCGTATGTTCCTTGGTGGGCGCCGCCTCTCGGCTTCGGCGCGAGCGTGCTGATCGGGATCGTCTTCGGCCTTTTCCCGGCTTGGAAGGCCGCCCGGCTCGATCCGATCGAATCGTTGCGATACGAGTGACGCCTGATCGAGCTTCTTTCGCGCCTTCGGTACGTTTCAGGGGAAGCAACTCTCCTAAGTAGAGTCGAAGACTGGCGCGCTGATTTGTTAGGTCGCGTTTCCAGTCCCCGCTCGTCGAACCGGACGCGCGGATTTCCCGCATCCGGCTCTCCGACTTGATTCATTGCAACGCTGTCGGCAGAGAGCCATTTCTTCCTTTGCCGATTTGGTGAACTCCGAGATCGGTAAAGATCTTGGCATAAGCAACTGGCGGGTGCCCCGCGAGGACACCTTGTGGCGTCGCTGCAAGAAGTTCCGCACCGTTTTGATCACATGGGCATTGACCGCCTGATAGCTCTTCCGTTTGCTGCCGTATTGGAAGTACCTTCCCATCCGATCAACGAGCCTGCGCGCGGCGATTGGATCGGCCCCGTCCCACCTAATTTGGGGCTACTGCCGTACAAGAACGACGGAAAGACGCCGTTGCTTTTTGAAGCGAACAGAGTGCCGAGTTTCACGACAGTTCGATCGTCTGCTCGTATTCCGGGATGACGACGTTCCATCCGAAGCGGTCGCGGATGTGTTCGGCCATCGCGGCGGCGGCATCCGGCTCTCCGTGGGTCGTGAATACGGTCTTCGGGGCGCTCGGCAAGCCCTCGAGCCATCGGATCACGGCCTTCCAGTCGGCGTGGGCCGAGAATCCATCGATCTTCTCGACACGACAGCGGACCGGGATCCACTGCTTCATTATTTTCACCTCTTCCTCGCCCCGGAGGATTCTCCGCCCCGTGGTTCCGGCCGCCTGGTAGCCGACGAAAATGACGATCGCGTTCGGGTCCGGCAATATCCGGAGCGCGTGGTGAAGCACGCGGCCGCCGGTCATCATACCCGACGATGAGATGATGATCCGCGCGCCGCGCATCGAGTTCAGGCTCTTTGATTCCTCGCGGGTCGACGTCGTCCGCATCCAATCCGTGCGCAGCGGGTGGACCTTTGACGCCAGGATCGACGCATATTCCTCATCGTGTTCCTCGCTCCAGCGGTTATAGATCGTGGTCGCCTGCGCGGCCATCGGCGAATCGACTATCACCGGCAGCGACGGGATGCGCTTCGCGTCCTCCATCTCACGGATCATATAAAGAAGTTCCTGGGTCCGGCCGACGGCGAACGCCGGTATCAGGATCGGCGAATTCGAACGCGCCGCTTCGTTGATGATCTCGGCAAGCTGCACGTCGGACGCGACATCGCCGTGGAGACGGTTGCCGTAGGTCGATTCGCACATCAGAAAGTCGCACGCCGGCGGAGGGCTCGGATCCTTTACGATCGGCTGATCGTAATGCCCGAGGTCGCCCGAAAACAAAAAGCGCACGGTCGAACCGTCGTTTCGCGCGTTCGCAATCTCGACCAGCACGAGGCTCGCTCCCATAATATGCCCGGCGACCATGAAGCTCGCCTTCATTCCCTCACAAACATCGACCGCGTTCCCGTCGTTCGCGACCGGAACCAACAATTCGAGCGCCGCGCGGGCGTCGTCCTCGTCGTACAGCGGGAGCGCCGGCGTGTGCGTCGTCAGGTTGTGGCGGTTTCGGTAGTCGGCATCCTCTTCCTGGAGCCGGGCCGAATCGGGCAGAAGGATCTTCAGCAGGTCGCAGGTCGCGCGGGACGAGAAGACCGGACCGCGGAACCCAAGCTTGACGAGCCGCGGCAGAAATCCCGTGTGATCGATATGGGCGTGCGTGATGATCACCGCGTCGATCTCTTTCGGATCGAACGGCGGATCCTGCCAGTTCCGCTCACGGAGTTCCTTTTCCCCCTGGAACAGTCCGCAATCGACAAGAATCCGCCGACCGTTGGATTCGAGGAAATACTTCGAGCCGGTCACCGAACCGACGCCGCCGTAGAATGTTATCTTCGCCATCTTAGAAATTGGATCAATTAATGTATTCTTTCGGAAACCACAGCACCTTGCCGCGCGAACTGTTCTTGTCCTGGTCCTTGCGGATGCGGGCCGCGCGCAACAACTCGGGAGCGGTCTCGCCGTCGCGCCAAAACGTTGCCGACCCGAAGTTGAGCTCGACAAACAGCTTGTCGCCTGTCGGTTTCCGGTAAGGCTCGGTAACGAACGCCCGCGAGATCCGCTCCTTTATCTCTTCGGCGATCCGCTCGCCGGCAGTCGGGAGCACCGCTAGGAATTCGTCGCCCGCCGAGCGTGTCAGCACATCCATCTGCCGCAACTGCCGCTTGACGATCTCGGAAACGAATTCGAGGATCGCGTCGCCCACGACGTGGCCGTGCCGTGAATTAATCTCGTCAAAATTGCGTATGTCGAGCGCGAGAACCGTCAGCGGACGTTCGTCCCGGAAACGCTGCGACTCGGCGACCTGGTTTTCAAGGACGAGAAAGAAACCGCGCTCGTTCGGAAGGTTCGTCAGACTATCGGTCAGCGCGTTCGAGACGCTACGCTCGTACGCGAAGGAACTCGAAAAAAGCGGCGCGACGCGCTCGGCGATCGCCTCCGCCAACGTCACCGAACCGCCATCGTATTTCGCCCCCTTGGCGGCGTACGCGACAATGACACCAAAGATCTGTGTCTGTTTGAACAACGGAACGGCAATCGCCGATCCGAAATTGTCGACCAACTCTTTGGCAAAAACGCGGCGGTCGACGGCGCCGCCCGGGTCGAGCTGGCTCGAACGGCCGAGATAGGCCTTGGCCGCGAGCGACAGATCAAGATCGGTAGCCGAATCGGCGAATTTCTCGGGATTCTGGCCAAACGCGTACTTCAACGTCAGCGAACGCGATTCGTCATCGACGAGATAGAGCACGCAGGCGGCAAAGGGCAGGATTTCGTTGATACGGCTCGCGACGAGCCGGAACATGTCGGCCGACTTCAGCGAAGCGCCGAAGAACTCGCTCGCTTCCTCGAGCGCGAAGAGCTTGCCTTCAACCGTCTCGCCGATCTGATCGCCGCCGAAAACGGAAGCAGTTGGGCGCTTCGCGCGGCCCGTTTGGACGACGACCAGCGTGACGACGTACGCGATGGCGATCGCCGAGAACACGAGCGCCTTGCCCGAAAAAGAAAAATCAAGGTTTGAGATCAGAAACGTCGCGGCAAGCGCGACGAGCGCAGGCACGGCTAACCTGACGAGATCGCGGGTGTCAGTCTTCGCGCCGCGAACCGAGGTTTTGTCTGAATTCGTCATCTGGATCCGGCAGTCTGAACTTGCGTGAAATGACCGCGGCCACGGGTCGCCGGCGGCAATCTGAAGATACCGTTTGGCGGCAATTGAAGTCAATCCGGAAATGCCGGCCGCCGGAGTTAGCCAAGGTGATTTTTCGGCCGCCTGAAAAGTGAGAGATTTTTATATTTTTTTTCAAAATTTCGATTCTTTTGACAATTTTTGGGTTGACTTCGCATTTTCCACCTTTTATATTGTCGAATGTTCCGAAATAAACGATCGAGAACAACGACTGTCCTAGGGCGGTCGTAAAATTACAAAACAATCTTTGAAGAAGACAGGAGAATGTATCAAATGAAAAAAGTTATTGCTCTTTCAGCAATCCTGACGGTTGGCCTTTGGGCCGGTGCTTGTGGCGGTGACGCTCCGGCGAACAACTCGGCCAACAAGCCGGCGAACACGACGGCTCCGGCGAACACCGCGACGACGACGTCGAACACCGCGACCACGACTTCGAACACCGCGACGACCACGTCGAACACCGCGACCAAGCCGTCGAACACCGCGACGACCACGTCGAACACGGCCGACAAGAAGGATGACAAGGCTGCGAACACGGCCGACAAGAAGGACGAGAAGAAAGACGAGAAGAAGTAGTCTTTCTTTCGACGTTGAAAAACGTGAACACGCTGTCTTCGGGCAGCGTGTTTTCTTTTTGTCCGCGTGCGCCCTGCGTATGCAGCCGCAACCCTCGTGAATTTCAAAGATTAGTCTGCTCGAATCGGAATTCCCCCGCTGCTGCAATTCTTCAATCGTAAACTCGGATCTTCCAGGATACCCTCCGGCGTTGACTATCTCGGCCCGGCACTTTATATTGCCTGTATTCCAAAACAAAACGGAATTGTTTTACCAAACTTTCGATCGATTTTTTTGCAGAAACAGGAGAGATGAAATCCATGAAACGAATCTTTGGACTTACGGCGATCTTGGCGCTTGGCGCTTTTTCGTTTGCTTGCGGCGACTCGGCCGGCAATATGGCAAACAAGGCGAGCAATGCCGCTTCGAACGCGACAAACACCGCGGCCAATATCGCGAAGGAAGCGACGAACAGCGCATCGAATGCGGTCAACAGTGCATCGAACGCCGTGAATTCCGCGACCAACGCGACGAAGCAGGCGACAAACTCCGCCACCAACGCGGTCAAGGACGCCGTCAACAAAGCGACGAACGCGATGAAGTAAGCAGATCCGCGATCTGACCGAAAAAAGGCCGCCCGATCCGGGGCGGCCTTTTTCCTTTGCAGCGCGGCGCGCAATCGCATCGGGCCTATTTCGGGAAGAAATTCAGCAGTTTTGCGGCCTTGTCCGGGTCGATGGCCCTAAGTTTTTCATACTGTGCGCGGGCAACGGGCAGATTGTTCTTAACGATGTTTATCAGCCCGATCCAATAGATCGCGTCTGAATTTCGCGGCTCGATCTCAACCGCCCTCGCGTATCTCTTTTCGGCATCGTCGTATTTCCTCAGGAGCCGGTACGAATCACCGAGATAGAGTTGAGGAACGACCCACCCGGGCTTGGCATCGGCCGCAACCTGATAGTACGGGATCGCTTCCGCGTATTTCCCGTTGTCGTAGTAGGCGTTTCCAATACCGACGTTCGTATCCGGGTCCTTCGGATCGATATCGAGCGCGGCCTGATACTCCCGGATGGCCGCGTCGAAGTTCTTCTTTCCGACGTAATAGGCCCCTATCTTCCGGCGTGCGCTGAGTTGATTCGGATTGACCTTGACCGCCTGCTGAAAGTACTGAACGGCTTCATCGGGGCGGTTCAGCTTTTCCAACGTCGAACCGAGATTGTTCAGCGCATCGGCGTTGCTCGGGTCCAACTGGATCGATTTCCGATAAGCCGATTCGGCAAGCGCGAATTTTCCGGCTGCATAATAGGCGACACCCATTTCGTAATGGATCTGAGCGTTGTTCGGTTCGTACAGAAGTGCCTTGTTGTAGGCGGCAATGGCTTCTTCGTAATTCCCGGAATAATCGAGCGCGTTGCCGAGCTGGATCAGTGCGCGGACATAATCCGGTTTGAGCCGGACCGCTTCCCGGAACGCGGCGGCTGCCTCCGCGTAGCGGCGCAACTTGTAATAACAAAGGCCAAGATTGTAGTGGCTCACCGGCACGTCGGAGCGGTACTGGTTGGCGCGTTTGAACGATTCGATCGCCTCCAGAAACTTCTGGTTTTTGAATTGTTCGAGCCCTTTGTTGAAATCCGCGTCGAAAGACTGCGCGAAAGCGTGGACGGAAAAGCAAAAAACGAGCGCCGCGAAAACAAGAACGCGCGCGGCCTTGATTGATCCAAACTTCATAGATGCTTAATAGCTCCTCCAAGAGATAATCGCACCAAAATCACAAGAAACGGCTCACCTGGGTCTGTTTTGGCGACAGAACGAGGATACGGGCAGACGAAACAGCCCGGACCCATTTGCTGAATTCGAACGCAATTCATCAAGATCTTCGGCACGAGCCGATTCGTTCGCGACCCTCGATTCTTGTTCCCCCATCCGTTGGCGGATCCGGCGCGAAACGAATCAGACAAGTTCCGCGAGCAGTTCCCCGGCGGTCGTGACGGGACGACGGCACGCGAAGTTCTCGCAGACATACGCCGCCGGTTTTCCGTCGATCGCCGATTTCCCGACCGTCAGCGGCAATTGCAGATCTTCACCCTCGATCGGGACGACGATCTTGATCGGGAGATACTCGCGCCAAACGGCCGCCCGCAGATCGGCAGATTCGCCGGCGAGAACGATCTCGCGGCGGCGTCCGAGATGGAACTCGAGCGCCGCCAGCGTCCGGCCGAAGCCCGAAGGATACCGCTTGAACTGCGACGAGACCAGTCGCAGAACGGTGACCGCGAAGCGCTCGTATCGATCATCGCCGGTGAAAGCCGCGAGCCTCAGCAGAGCGTCGGCGGCGGCCGAATTGCCCGAAGGGGTCGCGTTGTCGAAATAATCCTTCGTTCGGACGATGAGTTCCTCGTGATCGTGGGCCGTAAAATAGAAGCCGCCGTCGGCTTCATCCCAGAACGAGGTGATCAGATGATCGGCGAAACGCCGCGCTTCGGCCAGATACGAAGGCTCTCCCGTCACCTGGAACAGATCGATCAGGCCGCAGGCGAGATTTGCGTAATCCTCAAGATATGCGTCGAGTTTCGCACGGCCGTCCTTCCAAGTCCGCAGCAGTTTGCCGTCCGAGACGAGATTTGACAGCAAGAAGTCGGCGTTCCGGCGCGCGATCTCAAGATAATCGTCCCGTCCGAGGATCGCCGCAGCTTCGGCGAAGGCCGAAACCATCAGGCCGTTCCAGGCGGTCAAGACTTTCTCGTCACGGAAAGGCTTGATCCGCATTTCGCGTTCACGAAAAAGGATCTCGCGCCCGCGCTCGAGCGCCGCCGTCAGTCGCTCTGAATCGACGCCGAGCGCGTCGACAGCTTCGGCGAGCGTGTGACGGACATTCAGGATGTTTCGGTGCTCGAAATTCCCTTCTTCGGAGACGTCGTAATAGAAGCAGAAGATGCGGGCGTCGTCGGGGCCGAGAAGAGCTTCGACCTCGGCGGGCGTCCACACGAAGAATTTCCCTTCCTCGCCCTCGCTGTCCGCATCCTGCGTCGAATAGAAACCGCCGTCGGGCCCGGTCATCTCGCGCTTGACGTAATCGAGAATCTCGACCGCGATCCGTTGATAGAACCCGTCCTTCGTGATCTGGAAAAGATGCAGATAGACGAGCGCGAGCTGCGCGTTGTCGTAGAGCATCTTCTCAAAGTGCGGAACAAGCCAGACGGAGTCGACCGCGTAACGGTGAAATCCGCCGCCGAGCTGGTCGTAGATTCCGCCGTGCGCCATCTTGAGGCACGTGTATCGGACCATCTCGAGCGCGTTCTCGTTGCCGGTGCGTTTGTAATACCTGAGAAGGAATTCGAGGCTCATCGCCGGCGGGAATTTCGGGGCGCCGCCGAATCCGCCGTTCCGGGCGTCGAAGTAACGAACGAAATGCTGGAATGCGCTGTCGAGCTGCGCCGTTGAAAGCCCCTCGCCGGACATTTCGGCGATCGAAAGACGGCGCATCTCGCCGATCACTTCGTTTGCCGAGAAGAGAAGCTCGTCGCGTTTTGTCGCCCAGACATCGGCGATGCTTGCCAGGACGCGCTTGAAGCTCGGCATATTGTATCGGTTCTCCGGCGGAAAATATGTCCCGCCGAAAAACGGACGCTTGTCCGGCGTCAGGAAGACGTTGAGCGGCCAGCCGCCGCTGCCGGTCGTCAGCTGGACGTAGTTCATATAGATCTTGTCGACATCGGGCCGCTCTTCCATATCGACCTTGATATTGACGAAATGCTCGTTCATCAGCGCCGCGGTCTCTTCGTCCTCGAACGATTCGTGCTCCATCACGTGACACCAATGGCACGCCGAATACCCGATCGAGACGATGACCGGCTTGTCCTCGTCCCGCGCCCTGGCGAACGCCTCTTCTCCCCAAGGATACCAGTCGACCGGATTATGCGCGTGTTGGAGCAAATAGGGCGACGATTCGTTGATCAGCTTGTTCGTATGCTTCGGACTTCCCTTCATATCGCTAAATTGTTTCACGCCGGGCGCAAACGCGCAAAGAGGGCGAGGGCTCGGAAAATAACTTCGCGCGGTGAAACCATTCAAGGCCGCGGCGCATCGAAGTTGCCATAACCAGACAGTTCCCGATCCGCCGCGATCCGCCGTTTCCGGAACATTCCCAGGATTTTTATAGGAGTTGATATGATTCGTAATTTTCTTTTCGTGTTCGCGCTCGGCGCGGCGTTTGCTTTGCCGGCATTTTCGCAGACGGTCTCGCCGTCGCGGATCGCGGTCATCAATTCGTACCAGTTCACTGACGAAAAGGTCGGGATAATCCGTTTCGTCAACGCGTTCAAGTCGGTCGATTCCGAGTTCGCCAAACCGAAGGCCGAACTCGACGCGATGAACACGAAGCTGAACGCGCTCTCGGGCGAGATCGAGCGCCTTCGCAGCAGCAGCGCCCCCGTCCAGCCAAACAGCCTAAACGCCAAACTGCTCGAGGCCGACCAGCTCCAACGCGATCTCAAGTTCAAGGCCGAGAGCCTGAAGGCGGATTACGAACGCCGTCAGCAACAGGTCGTCGGGCCGGTGCTGCGCGAGATCGGGACCGCGCTCGTCGATTTCGCGAAACAAAAAGGCTTCGCGCTGCTTTTTGACGTCGCCAAGGACGAGGTCGGCCTGCTGGTGGCGATCGGCGACGAAAAGGTCGATGTGACCAACGATTTCATCGCGTTCTTCAATGCTAAACCCGCACCCGCGCCGGCGAACGCCCAGTAACCGCCGCGCCGGCGAGCTTTTTGGCGCGGAGCATTTCTGGTATATTATCGGAAAATGACTCCGCGCTCGGAAGCAAAACTCAGACCTTGCATCAAGCGCCCCAGCCTTTTCGCGGGGGACTAATCCCGCCTTCTCAAAAACCGTGTCACGCGGCCGGATCAGCCGGCAGCATTCCATTTCAACAGACATTTTGAGGAGCAACGAATGAAACCGATAACCGAACTTCAGAGACCGGTCATCAAGACCGAACTTCCGGGGCCGAGGTCGCGCGAGATAATCGAGGCGGACGCCCGGTACGTCACGCCGAGCTACCCGCGCCCGGACTACAAACTAGTCGCCGAAAGGGCGTACGGCGTCTGGATCGAGGATCCGGACGGCAATGTTTTTCTCGACGGCAACGCGGGCGTCGCGGTCTGCTCGACCGGTCACTGCCATCCGGAGATCGTCGCCGCGATCAACGAACAGACGAACCGCCTGATCCATCTTTGCGGCACTGATTATTACTATCGCCAGATGCCTGAACTCGGCAGGAAACTCGACGAGATCTGCCCGATCGACGGCCCGACGAAAACGCATTTCGCGAATTCGGGCGCGGAAGCGATCGAAACGGCGCTCAAACTGGCGATGTACCACACCCGCCGCCAAAAGTTCATCTCGTTCTTCGGGTCGTTTCACGGCCGGACGCTCGGGGCGCTGTCGCTGACTTCTTCGAAGAAAGCCCAGCGGCTCGGGTTTATGCGGCAGGCACTTGACGTCGTCCACGTTCCGTACCCGAACAAGTTCCGCCATTTCGCGGACGACTTGCCGTGCGACGAGGCAAAGATCACGCGCGACGTGATCAACTGGATCGAGAACCGACTGTTCAAGACGACCACGCCGCCCGAGGAGGTCGCCGGGATCATTCTCGAGGTCGTACAGGGCGAGGGCGGTTACGTTCCGGCCCCGACCGAGTTCGTCAAAGAGATCCGGCGGATCTGCGACGAGAATGGGATCATGCTCATCGTCGACGAGGTCCAATCCGGAATGGGACGGACCGGCAAGATGTTCGCGCTCGACCACCACGGCGTCACGGCCGACATCATATGTCTTGCCAAGGGCATCGCTTCGGGGCTGCCGATCGGAGCGTGCGTCGCTCGCGCCGACGTCATGACGTGGCACAAGGGCGCGCACGCGTCGACGTTCGGTGGGAATCCGGTCTGCATCGCGGCGGCGCTCAAGACGATCGAACTTCTGGAAGGCGGACTCGTCGCGAATGCGGCCGCCGTCGGCGATCATCTGAAGGCCGGCCTCGAAGGATTGCGGCAGAAATATGCCTGTATCGGCGATGTCCGCGGGATAGGCTTGATGCTCGGCGTCGAATTCGTGACGGACCGCGCTTCGTTCAAGCCTGATGCCGAACTTCGTGACCGGATCGAGACGGCCTGTTACGAACGCGGCCTGATCATCCTCGGCTGCGGCTCGAGCACGATCCGTTTCTCGCCGCCGCTGATAATGACGAAGGAGAACGCCGACGTCGCGCTCGAGATCTTCGAAGAGGCGATCAGGGCGTCGATCTGAAAGCGCGCCTTTCGGACGTGATCGAAACGGCGCCCGCGGAACCGCCGACGCGGGTTTCCGCGGGCGCTGACTTGTAAGCGCAACGCTTTTTTGGTATCTATCGGTCGGAGAAAAATCTATGAACACGAGAACCGGAATGATTGCAGTGATCGCACTGTCGTTATGCGTCGTCGCGTGCAGCACGATCGTTGATCGCATTGCGGGCGGCCAGGATATGAAACGCGTGAACGAACTGTGGACCGACGTTCCGAAGATGGACGGCCTGAACGCGTCGGACCTCGAGATGCCTGCCGCGACCAAATTGATCCTTCGGACCATCCTCGGGAATCTCGGCCGGCTCAACAAAGAGGGCGAACCGCAGCAGACGGGCAGCATCGACTGGCTCGCGTACACGACAACGAAGACGCCGGACGAGGTCAGCGCCTTTTACACGAACGATAAGATGGCCGCGTTCGGAAACTGGGACACGAGCAAGGAATCGACCTGCATAAGCGGTAAGGACAAGGGAGTCGGGGGAGTATTCTGCGTCTTCCAGAAAAAGATGAACGGCCGCCAGGCCGGACTGGTGATCGTCGCCGCCGAAGATGAGAAGACGAAGCAGACCAATCTGTTCTTCGTCCGGATCGAGGGCGATGAGGCGCCGGCCAACAAGAAGTGACACGATTTGAGGGCGTCGTCCCCCGAATGCTAAATTATTCCTATGAACAGAAGGGATTTTATCGCAATCGGGATCGGAACGACGGTGGCCGCGGGGTTTCCGTCGATCATCGGCAAAGCAGCGGGCTTTGAACTGGCCGCGTTGCCATATAAGGACGACGCGCTGGCGCCGATCATTTCGGCGAACACGATCGGTTTTCACTTCGGAAAGCACCACAAGGGCTACGTCGACAACCTGAACCGTCTTGCGAAGGGCACCGAGTACGAATCGCTCAGTCTGGAAAAGGCGGTGATGCTCTCAGCCAAGAAGAAGAACGCGGCGATCTTTAACAATGCGGCGCAGATCTGGAATCACGATTTCTATTGGCGATCGATGCGTCCGAACGGCGGCGGAAAGCCGACCGGCAAGATGCTCGACAGGATCAACGAATCGTTCGGCGATTGGGACAAGTTCCGAAAGGAGTTTGCCGAAACAACCGTCTCGCAATTCGGAACCGGCTGGGGCTGGCTGGTGGCGGACAAGAAGGGCAGGCTCTCGGTGATCAAGACCGGCGACGCGGACGTGCCGATGACCCAGGGATTGAAGCCGCTGCTGACGATCGACGTCTGGGAGCACGCCTATTACCTCGATTACCAGAACCGCCGCGCCGCATATGTCGATGCCGTGATCGACAAACTGCTGAACTGGGAATTCGCGGCGACGAACCTGGGCTGATCGGTTTGTCCGGTCAGCGTTCTTCAGCGACAAAATCAGCGTCCAAAACGTCGTCCTTCAAGTCGAAGAACCGGCTCGAGTCCATGAAAACGAAGCGCCGCGAGCTCACGGTTACGATATAGAACCATCCGGCCTCAAGGCCGTCAAACCGATAAGCACCGAACGCGCTGGTCGACGTCCTGCGTGATTCCGACAACCGGCCACCGGTTACGGTGACCGTGGCGTTTCGGATTCCGTATCCGTCAGCAGTCCGAACATGGCCGCCGATGCTCAGCGTTGCCGCGGTAGGCAGCGGCTGAAATTCATGCGCACCCCGGTCGTCGAACGTGCGCACTCCGTTCCCGGTGTTCAAAACGCTCGGATCGTCGACGCGGTTCTTCCCCTCAATGTCGAGCAGGGGTTCTCCCGGAGCGTTCGAGTCGGCGCTGTCAATCGCCGCGGATCCGGGTCCGATATGATAGTCTCCGACGTTGATAGCGACATTGAATGGCGCAGTGGGCGGTCTCTCCGCGATGGCACCGGGACCAACAAGAAACGGGTCCGATTCGAGACCGTTCACCTCCTGGCCGGGCTGCGAGGATTTGAACGCGGCAAGTGATGTAAAACTGGCCACGCCCTGCCAAACCACCTGTACGGTTCCACCGTTTGCAGGCGATAGGTAGTACAAGTTGTAGTCGAGTGAAGTTCCCGACTGCGACTGGGCGTCGACGCGGAGATTACCATCGCTTCCGGTCGAAGTTCCGCCCCCGACAAGTCGCAACAGTCCGTTATCTACCATCACATTATTGACGACCGTCGCACCGCCCGATCCCGGAATTGTCGCACCCTCGAGATTGATGCCGACCGTGACATTGCCGTGGACCGTGTTTCCGACAAAGACATTGTTCGGCGCCGCATTGTTGTCGATCCCGTGGTCTCCGTTCCCGTAGGTAAGATTTCCGATCACCTGGTTGTAACTGGAACCGGTGTAGAAATTCAAACCCGTATCCTCGTTCGCGTATGTGATGTTGTGAATGATCGTGTTGAAGCTGCTGTTCGCGAGGAGGTTGATTCCGCATGCGTTTCGAGCCGAGCCTTCAGCATTGCCGAAGGAAATGTTTTTCATCACCACGTTGCCCGTCGATCCAGTGTTGAGGCGGATTCCGTCCATCGTATTATGGTCGGACGTATTGCCGATGATAGTCGAATTCGTCGTCGCTCTCAGATAGATCCCGATCCGATGAATCGCCGACGTTCCGGAGTAGCTGACGTGATTGTTCGAGATCGTGATGTTGTTCGACGTATCGAGGATTATCCCATAGTCGGCGGTGCCCGTTACGTCAAAACCGTCGACGACGATGTAACTCTTGTTGGTGATGCGGAACGCGCCGCCGTTCGTCGAGTTTCCGGGCGCTCCGGTAACCGAAACCCCCGGCGCAGCCGAGAACGTTACCGGGCTGCCGGCGGTTCCGGAGTTCGGTTTGACGGTTTCAGCGTATGCACCGGCCAAAACCCGAACGGTATCCCCGGCAACGGCTACGCTTGCGGCCTTCGTTAGCGTGCAGAAAGGAATCGTCTCCGTAAGACCGCCGCCAGAATCTGAGCACAATGCGTTCGTGTTGTCGACATAATACGTAGTGGCGGCGATAGTCGCCTTGACATATATGGTAGTCGTTTCAGATCCGCCGTTTCCGTCCGACACTCTCGCGACGATCGAATCGTCAACTCTGTAGTCGCCGATCGGAGCGTAGTATATGACCGCCGATCGGCCGCGCGCCGAAACCGACGCGGTGCCGTTTCTGGGTCCGTCAACTATCTCCCATTTCAATATGTCTCCAATGTCCGAATCGACGGCATGCAGCGTAAACGTGAGCGGCCATCGACGATACTCCGTTAACCTGACGCGGATCGCGCTGCCTTCTTCGATGACCGGCGGATGATTTGCCTCTACCTTCAGTTCCCTGCCGCGTGTCTCCGCGGCGGACCAATTCGCGGCAGTAAGGACCGCGAAAATCATAACGACAATATGTTTGAAAATCCTGTACATAGCGAGTCTAGGACCTCCTTATGACGTATTTCAGGGTCTGACGGATTCACAGGAATCGCTAACGGCGTGTTCATGAAGCATCGGCGGCTGCCGCTTAATGCATAACTGATTGGAGAGTGCAGTGAGCGAGTAAGGGTTTGATGGGAGCAAGATCAGGTTGGTTCGGGCTGCGTACTTCATTTTCCGCCCGCTTCCGGCGTCGGAAGGGTAGAACGACCATTGCATGTCTGTGAAATTGACCCGGCCAAAGGAGCCGATCGTGCGATGAAAGAAAAGGCACTTCAGCAAACCACGTCAATCTCCCGTGCCGAGTGGCATTGAGTCTGCGAACAAATCATCTGCCACCCCCAGTTCAAAAACACCATCGAAAAGCACGTGTGACAATTCTGGCTTATATTATCAACACCACTTTTATTACCCATTCTAATGCTATCATTGCCGGAAGAAAGCGTAAACGGGGAAATCAGAAATGTCCGATCGATTCCGGCTCGAAATAACCGAGAATCGACCCGATGGCCGGTTTTCGGCCTGTTGGACGAACCTTTGGTTCAAAACGATCGTTCGGTTGACAACGTTGCAGCCGGTACAAGGAACTCGGGATCCCGCAAAAAAAAGAGGCTGCCTTCTCAGACAGCCCCGTACTGCGATCGGAAACCGGTTCGGCTCTGCTAGGCATTCGCCTTCCTGATCTCCTCGACCAGGACCGGAACGGCTTCGAAAAGATCGCCGACAATGCCGTAATCGGCGATGTCGAAGATCGGCGCCTCGCTGTCTTTGTTGATCGCGACGATCGTTCCCGAATTCTTCATCCCGACAATATGCTGGATGGCGCCCGAGATCCCGAGCGCGATGTAGAGCTTCGGAGCGACGGTCTGGCCCGACGATCCGATCTGACGGTCGATCGGAAGCCACTCGCTGTCGCAGATCGGGCGGGACGCCGCCACATCAGCGCCGAGAGCATCCGCGAGCCCCTGAGCGACGGCGATGTTCTCCTGTGATTTGATCCCGCGGCCGATGGCGACGATGATCTCCGACTTCGACAGATCGACCGAGGCCTTCGCCTCCTGGAACGGCGCCTCAGGCTTCATCCGAATCTCGCCGACGCTGACATCAACGGTTTCGACCGCAGCCGAGCCCTTCGCCGCGCTGTCGCCGCGATAAGCTCCCGACTGGAACGTGACGAAGTGCGGCCCGGTGCCGCCGATCGTGACATCCGCGTCGAGTTTCCCGAGGAATATCCGACGCGTGAACGTCAAACTCCCGCCGTTGTTCGTGTAGCGGATCACATCGCCGACGACCTCGGTCCCGAAACGGGCGGCGATCTTTGGCGCGAAATCACGAACCTGATAAGTGTGCGACATCACGACGAATGCCGGGTTCTCGGCCTTGATCACGGCCTCCCAGGCGTCCGCGTACCCATCCGGCGTGTAGGTCCCGAGTTTTTCGTTCTTCGCGACTATCACCTTTTCAAGATCGTAGCCCGCGATCTCGGACGCAAGCGGGCACTCGCCGCCGCACGGAATGACGGCCGAGACCGAAAGCCCGAGGTCCTTTCCGATGCACTGCGCCGCGGCGATCGCTTCGAGCGACGTCTTGCTGAGGACACAATCCTTGTGTTCGATAAAAACCAGTATTTTGCTCATATTCTTGTCCGGAATGAATGACGATTCATTCTGAATTATGTCAAAGACGACCGAGGTTTGGCAAACGCCGCACCTCGGTCGTCTCTTCCCGTCCGCACCTCCCGGAGACATCCGGGAAGGGACAGTTATGCTAGCGAACGTTGAAATTCGCCACCGGATAGTCGGGCGTCGTCAGCGTTCCCGCGGCGTTGCCCCATTTTGTTCCGAAAACCGCGCCTGCGGACGGTGCGACGTAGAATGTGCCATTGTCCGCCCCGGCAGTTCTCCAAACCGCGAAATCGGTCCGGTTATCGCCGTCGTAGTCTCCCTGCGCGATGATGTCCGTCGTCGGATTTCCCCAGCCTCCGCCGAAGATCGACGTGATGACGGTCGAGTCCGAACTTCGGAGCACATACCATTCGAACAGACCGGCATTTGTACGGACGACACAAATGTCGGTCTTGTTGTCACCATCATAGTCGCCCGGAGCGAATCTGTCGGTGAACAGACCGAAATTGACGATCTGGTCGCCTCCGCCCGAAAGGCGCTGGTACATCACCGCGCCGCCGCCGTTGTTCCTCACGACCGCCAGATCGGCCTTCCGGTCTCCGTCGTAGTCACCCGGGACAGCCTTGTCGCCACCGATCCCCCACGGATTGTAGGTAGTGTTGCCGCCCGGATTGGCGTTCGTGCCGCGATAGAAGAAGATGCTCTGCCCGACGCCACCGTCGCGATACACGGCGACATCCGCCTTACCATCTCCATCATAATCGTCAACGATGCTCGGATCGTCGCCCGTCTGGCCGAACAGTTGGGTATTGACCGTCGAGGTCGAGCTTTGAAGGATATAGAAGGCCGCCACATTCGCGGCGCCTGGGCGCCAGACTGCGATGTCGGTCTTGCCGTCCCCGTCGTAATCCTCGGGCACCGCGCGGTCGCCTCCCGAAATCCCGACCCCGAGCCCGAACGAAGCCCCGCTCGTCGCGCTCGTGCTGTCGAGGACCCACCAGGCCGTTTGCGCTCCGGCCGTCGCCGCGCGGGCAATTACGAAGTCCGTCTTGTTGTCGCCGTTCATATCGACGGCCCGCGAGCGGCGCGCCCCGATGCTGCCCGCGACCGAACCGTTGATCTTAAACGGGAAATCGACGCCGAAATCCGGTGCCGCAGCGGGATTTCCGCCGTCCACGAGCGCCACAAACGATCCGCCCGTGATCTTCTGGCGCGCATTGTAGATGCTGGTTCCCCGCGTCCCCACGATGGTGGTCGACGGCGCGAAGTTCCCGGTCGCGCCGGCATCGAGCTGGAAATCGATCCAGTAATGCCCGGCCGGCAGAACCGCTGCCGGCGAAACGTTGATGTTCGTCTGCCAGATGATACGGGTCGTACCGGGCGCTGTTCCGGGTGCCGGCACAGCGCTGTTGAAGATCCGGAACAGATTGCTGTTCGTCGAAGTCCCGATGCGGTTGGTAGTCGTGTCGCCGAAAACCACCGTGCTCGTGGCGCCCTCCGGGGTTCCGTTCCAGATCCGCAGATTCGCGCCGACGAACGGACTGGTCCCGCCGGCGAATCCCGTCTGGTATGCAAAGACCGTGACCGAATTGATCGTCCACGTCTCGCCGGGCGGGATCACGAAATCGTCGGCGCAGCGGTTGCTCGTCGCAGGGGCGATAACCTGGCATCCGACGCCCCCTGTCGTATTGCTCGACGTCGTGTCGAATGAGTTGTTCTGAACCTCCGCCCACTGCGTTCCCGCCGGGGCCGCGACACCGGATTTGGAAGTGGCGCCCGTTGCGAGGCCGCCGTTGTCGTAGATTACCTGGGCTCCGACCGCAAGGGCGGAAAGCGCCAGAGCAATTGTGGCAACGAAAACGTTCAATGCATTCATTTTGGATGTTTTCATACTAGTTTTCTCCTTTGAAAGCGAATCAAAGCCGAAACGAGACCCGGCATCGCGTCGAGTGACCCGAAATTCGACATTGCAGTCGGACTTGGGTGTTGATCCTCCGGACCTAAAGACAACCCCAGATCCAAATTCTGTCTATATCTCGCATTATCAGTCAGATTCAACCAATTCGCAAATCAGCCTGCAAAACAGCAAAAGCCCCGCGAAAATCTCGCGGGGCCCAACATAAACAGAATCACATCAGTTAATTATAATACGCGCGCTTCATTTCGGAGCTTCTCGACCAGTTCGATCGCGCCGGCCTTTGCGTCGCCGTTGCCGAGAATCTTGGTCTGTTTCGTCTTGAGCGGCAGATAGACGCGCTCGATGGTCTGGGTCGACCCGGCATCGGGGATCGCCGGCACTACCTCTTTGACCGGCTTCGACTTCGCCGCCATGATCCCCTTGAGACTCGCGTAACGTATCTGCGAGATGCCGGACTGGATCGTCAATAGCGCCGGGGTCTGGTACGTAAACCACTGATACCAGCCGCTTTCGAGCTCCCGCTTGACGCGCAGTTCGGGATTCCCGCGGTCGACCTCGATGACCAGCGTCGCGTGCGGCACGCCGAGCAGCTCGGCGAGGATCACGCCCGTCTGCCCGTAGCTCGCGTCGTCCGACTGGAGCCCCGTGAAAACGAGATCGGCGTTCTCTTCCCTGATCGCGTCGGCAATGACGGTGGCGATCTGGAAAGGCGAAAGCTTGTTCGCCCCCTCGGACACGATATGGATCGCGCGGTCCGCGCCGCGCGCCAGAGCGTCCTTGATCACGTTCTTCGCCGAAGCCCCGCCCAGCGAGCAAACGATCACCTCGCCTCCGCCTTTGGCTTCCTTCATCCGCAGGGCCTCTTCAAGCGCGTAGCCGTCCGATTCATTGGTCTGGAGCGAGATATCGCTTTCATCGATCCATTTTCCGTCACCCGCGATGCGTAGGACCGCATCCTTGTTGGCGACCTGCTTCATCAAAACAACGATCTTCATAAATTGGTCCTTTTGAAATTTGATTCGATAGATTCAATTCTAAATCCGCCGGCGAAAAATGCAAACTGAATGGCAGTTCATTCATCAAAATACGGCATCCCGTCCGGGCGCGCCGGAGAGATGCCGTTGTTGTACTAACCGTCGAAGCGCTTGAAGATCAGACAAGCGTTGGTCCCGCCGAAGCCAAAACTATTTGACAGGGCGTAATCGACGTGGGCCTCGCGGATCTTGTTCGGGACGTAATCGAGATCGCAGTCCGGATCCGGGGTCTCGTAGTTGATCGTCGGCGGAAGAATCCCGTTCTCGATCGCAAGGACCGAAATGACGGCCTCGATGCCGCCCGCCGCGCCAAGCGCGTGTCCGGTCATCGACTTCGTCGAACTGACCGCGAGTTTGTACGCGTGATCGCCGAAGACCTTTTTGATGGCGAGCGTCTCGAACTTGTCGTTGTAAGGCGTCGACGTGCCGTGGGCGTTGATGTAGCCGATCTGTTCCGGCGAGATTCCGGCGTCCTTGATCGCGCGCTGCATGACGCGGATCGCGCCCGAACCGGTTTCGTCCGGCATCGTTACGTGAAACGCGTCGCCGCTCATTCCGTAACCGACGATCTCGGCGTAGATCTTCGCGCCGCGGGCCTTCGCGTGCTCAAGTTCCTCAAGGATCACGATCCCGGCACCTTCGCCGATGACGAAGCCGTCGCGATCGGCATCGAACGGCCGCGAAGCCTTTTGCGGGGCATCGTTGCGACGCGAAAGGGCGCGCATCGAATCGAAACCCGCGACCGACATCGGCGTGATGGCGCTTTCGGCACCGCCGCAGATCATCGCGTCCGCATCGCCGCGCTCGATGAGACGGAAACTGTCGCCGATCGCGTGGGCGCCCGCCGAACAGGCCGTCGCCGTCGCCGAATTCGGTCCTTTCGCCCCGTGCCTGATCGAAACATTGCCCGCCGCAAGATTGACGATCGCCGATACGATGAAGAATGGCGAAACGCGGCCCGGACCCGAGTTGAGCAGCTTTTCGTGCTCGCGCTCGATCGCCCAGAAGTCGCCGATGCCGGAACTGATGTATGTCCCGACCATCTCCGAGTTCGAATCGTCGATCACCAAACCGCTGTCCTTGACAGCTTCGTCCGAGGCCGCGATCGCAAAATGCGTGAACGCGCCCATTCTGCGTGCTTCCTTCTTCTCGAGGTAATTCTCGGCGTTGAAATCCTTGACCTCGCAGGCGAACTTGACGTCAAACTTCTCGGTGTCGAACTTGCGGATCATGTCCGCGCCGCTCCGGCCTTCCATCAGCGACGACCAGGTCGCGCCGACGTTGTTCCCGCAAGCGGTGACCAATCCGAGCCCCGTGACAACTACACGACGTTTCATAAAATTGGCAAAAAGTTAATCGTCAACCGCCGAACGCATCGAAGATCGGATGCGCCCAACGGTCAACGAGTAACGATCAACGATCGGCCGGTTAAGCCTGTTTGTGCTGTTCGACGTACGCGTAAGCGTCGCGGACCGCCTGGATCTTTTCGGCGTCCTCGTCCGGGATCTCGATATCGAACTCTTCCTCGAAACGCATCACGAGTTCAACGAGATCGAGCGAATCAGCTCCGAGATCCTCAATAAAACGAGCATTCTCGGTAACTTCCGCCTCATCAACACCAAGTTCGTCAACAATGATCTGTTTGATCTTATCTTGAATTTCTGACATATTCACTCCTCAAAAAAAATTTCAAAAGAACTAAAAACGCCTACCGGCGTCGCTAACCAATCAATTCCGAAAGACAACTCCGCAAACTCCCCTCAGTATCGGCGTTGAGGCACCTCGCGTCGCGGTTCACCTGGCGCACGAGACCCGAAAGAACCTTCCCGGCGCCGAGTTCAACAAAGGTCCCAACGCCCTCCGCGAGCAGCGATTCGACGGACTGCGCCCATCGCACCGGCGACGAGACCTGCGCGATCAGCGCTTGCCGCGCCCGAACGCCGTGCGAGTTCGACTCCGCCGAGACGTTCTCGATCAGCGGATATCTCAGGTCCGCGAACTCAAGCGATTCGAGCACTTTCGCAAGACGTTCCTGCGCCGGAAGCATCAGCGCGCAATGGAACGGAGCCGAAACATTCAGTTTGATCGCCCTTTTCGCGCCGCGCTCTTTGAGAAGTTCGATCGCGCGGTCGATCGCATCGGCGTTTCCGGCGATCACGATCTGCGACGGCGAATTTATGTTCGCGGGCGAGCACACCCCGCCCTCCGCAGCCTCCGCGCACGCCACTTCGACGGTTTCGAGCGGCAGACCGAGGATCGCGGCCATCGCGCCGACGCCGACCGGGACCGCCTCTTGCATGAACGTCCCGCGCAAACGCACGGTGCGTACGGCATCGGCGAAACTCATCCCGCCCGCGGCGACGAGCGCCGAATACTCTCCCAAGCTGTGACCGGCGACGAACGCCGGTTTCGGAGCGCCTTCGCTTTCGAACGCGCGGAACGCCGCCACCGAGGTCGTTAGGATCGCCGGCTGCGTGTTCGCCGTCAGCGCGAGTTCTTCTTCGGTGCCTGAAAAGCACATCGAGGAAAGCGAAAACCCGAGAGCGTCGTCCGCTTCTTCAAAAACCTCCCGGGCGGCGGCGAAGTTGTCGAAGAGGTCCTTTCCCATCCCGACCGACTGCGATCCCTGCCCCGGAAAAATGTACGCCAACTTTTTCGCTTGCTCGTTCAAAACCCTTCTCAAAGTTCAGATTCAAGAACCGGATTCAAGATTCCAACATTCCACAATTCCAAGATTCCAGACTCCGATTCAAGATTCCAACATTCCAGGATTCCACCCGAAATCCAAAATCCAAAATCCAAAATCTAAAATCGAATCACCGTTCCGCCCCACGTGACGCCGCCGCCAAAGGCCGTCAGCAGCACGAGGCTCCCTTCTTTGATCCGGCCCGATTCGAGACACTCGTCGAGCGCGATCGGGATCGAGGCCGACGACGTGTTGCCGTGGAACGCGATGTTTGAATAAACCTTCTCTTCCGGGACATTGAGCCGCGAGGCGACCGCGTCCGTGATCCGCTGGTTCGCCTGATGCGGGATCACGAGATCGACGTCATCGACCGTGAAACCGGCCTTCTCAAGCATCTCCGCCGAGATATCGGCCATTGAACGGACCGCGACCTTGAACAATTCATTGCCCTTCATCTTGAAGAAATGCAACCGATTGTCGATCGTATCGTGCGTCGTGCCGAGTTTCGTCCCGCCGCCCGGAGCGTAGAGTTGCTCCTCGTAGCGCCCGTCCGAGCGTATCTTTGTCGCCAGGATCCCCTTTCCCTCGGGTACCGGCCCGAGCACCGCGGCCCCGGCGCCGTCACCGAAGATCACGCACGTCGAACGATCCGTGTAGTCCACGTACTTCGTCAGAACCTCGGCGCCGATCACCAACGCATAGCGTATCTGACCGGTGCGGATCATCGATTCGACCATCGTGAGGCCGTAAAGGAATCCCGAACAGGCCGCGAAAACGTCCATCCCCGCCGCGTTCACCGCTCCGAGCTGTGCCTGGATCAGGGCGCCGGTCGACGGCATTATCTGATCGGGCGTCGTCGTCGCGCAGACGATGATTTCAATATCTTCGGGTTTCAGTCCGGCTCGATCGAGCGCGATCTGCGCGGCGCGAGTGCCGAACTGCGAAGTATATTCGTGCTCGGCGGCCTTGTGCCGCTGCTTGATGCCCGTCCGCGTGGTTATCCATTCATCGCTGGTCTCGACGATCTTCTCCAGATCGGCGTTCGTAAGAATGCCGTCCGGATAGGCGTGCCCCATGCCGATGATGCCTGCGTTATGTCCCATTATGGATGCTGATCACGGTTTCCGAACTCCGGATCGGGTTCACCGACCACGGAGAGCGGATCGAGAATCGAAGGCAGTTACTCGGAATCTTTGACGTCCAAGATCTGCCGTCCCTTGTAAGTACCGGTCTCGGCGTCGATCCGGTGCGGACGCTTCGGTTCCCCGCTGTCCTTGTCGATGTAATACTGCGGCACGCTCAGCGCGTCGTGCGCACGGCGCTGGCGCGTGCGCGACTTGGAATGTCTCCGTTTCGGATTTGGCATAATATTCCTCTCAATAAACCGGTCGAGGCCGGATTCTAATACTTCAATTTCTTTAACTCCGCCCAACGCGGATCGGTTTCGCGTTCATCGCAGGCGCAGGCCCCGGCGTTCAGGTCCGCGCCGCATTCCGCGCAAAGCCCCCGGCAATCGGGCCGGCAAAAGACCTGTTCGGGGATCGCCAACAAGATCTGCTCCCGAACTACGTCCAAAAGGTCGATCCTCTCGCCGTCGAACTCTGAGATGTCAAGGTCGGAATCCTCGAGTTCCGATTCCTGCGCCGTCGCGAAATCAACAGGCCTCACGAACACGTCGCGAAATCTGAGATTCAGGGCGAATCGGGCCGGAGCCAGACACCGGTTGCAGTCACACTCGACCTCGCCGTTTATCTCGCCTTCCACGGCATAGGCGCGGCCTTCGCGCCGGACGGCACCGACGACTCTCACCGGATCGGCGATCCGCGCCGCTTCATCGTCCAGATCCGGCGCCGCCGCAAAAGCAAACGGGATTTCGACCGGACCGGATTCAACTATCTCAACAATCATCGTGCATTGCCAGGAATTTCAATCAACAGCGTGCGGAACGCAAAGGACTAATTATAGCCTCTGAGTACGAAGTGTCAAACTTGAAGCGCGTTCACGACGCGCCGTGTCCGCACCCGATCGCTTCCCGGTAACTCGCGAAACCGCGGTCCGCGAGGATCTCGCCGAGTCCGCGTACGAGGCGACCGGCAAATCCGGGTCCGGAGTAGATGAACCCCGTGTACGCCTGGACGAGCGTCGCGCCGGCGGCAATCTTGTCGAATGCGTCGGACGCGTTGAAGATCCCGCCAACGCCGATGATCGGGAGTTTTCCTGAGGTCGAACGAAAGATACGCCCGATGACCTCGTTCGAACGCTGCCTCAGGGGCGCGCCGCTCAGCCCGCCCGCCTCATTCGGATCGCGCCCGAGACCGTCCCGCCCGATCGTCGTGTTCGTCGCGATGATCCCGGCAAGACCGAGATCGAGCGCGACTCCGGCGATCGTCTCGATCTCACCCGGAGAGAGATCGGGCGCGATCTTGACGAGCAGCGGTTTCGGCCCAAGTTCGCGGTTCGCGGCGACCAGTTCGGCAAGTAGCGTCTCGAGGCTTTCGGCGCGCTGGAGTTCGCGCAGATTCGGTGTGTTCGGACTCGAAACGTTGACCGCGACATAGTCGGCGGCATCGAAGACCGTCCGGAAGCAGTCGATGTAGTTGCCGGTCGCGGCATCCAGCGGGACGTCCTTGTTCTTTCCTATGTTTACGCCAACGATGCACTTGTCACGCCTCGCCGCGAGCCGTCGGGCGATCGCCACGGCACCGTCGTTGTTGAAACCAAAGCGGTTTATCAAGGCGAGGTCGGAGGGCAGTCGGAAGAGCCTCGGCTTCTCGTTTCCGGGCTGCGGCTTCATCGTCACGGTTCCGACCTCGACGAACCCGAATCCGATGGCCGCAAGTTGGTCCACGGCGATCGCGTTCTTGTCGAATCCCGCCGCGATGCCGAGCGGATTGGGAAAATCGAGCCCGAACGCGCGGACGGGCCCAAACGGAAACTCGGAACGGAAGATGCGCGATGCCGCCCGACGGGCGAACCGCGATCCAAGCAGATAATGCAGCGAGCCTATGCCGAGGTCGTGCGCCGTTTCGGGCGGGAACGCGAACAGCGCGGGGCGGACCAGTTTCTCGAAGAACTTCGGCATCCGTTCAGAAAAAGATCGCCCAGGTCGCAAAATCGGTCGAAGTGTTCTCAAACCGGTGGTAGGTCCCGGCCGGAACAAAGAAGGCATCGCCGCCGGCAAAATCAAAACGGTCGGGGCCGATCACGATCTCTCCCGTACCCCGGGCGATGAAATAAAATTCGTCCTCGTCGTGTTCCGTCTGACGATCGACGCCCCGCGGCGCGAAAAAAACGAGCCTCACGCCGTCCTTTTCGAACGGCTCAAAGTCCCATACGCCGTCCGTCCATTTCTCGTTCGCCGGCATCGGCAGGAAATGCGACAGCTCATCGACCGCAAACTTCATAGCGGAAGTTTAGCTTTCAAGTAAGTGACAATCAATTTGCGCGCGACCGGCAAAGACTTTTCGACGAGGAATTCGGTGAGTTTCGCGGACACGACAATGGTTTTTCCGGTCAGTTTCAATGCCGGCGGAGCGACGACCAAAACCGTCTTACCGGCGATCTTTGCGGTTTCGCCGACGACGAGGAAGATCACTTTCGCGGTCTTCTCGACGGTCGAGCTTTCATTTTTCTTCTGTGCGTGGACCGAGACAGCGGCGGCAAGCGCGAGCGTCGCGACCGAGATCGTTCGAAGGATGTATTGTTTCATTTCGGAGAGCGTCAGGAGATTGCGGAGTGCGGGGGCAAAAACTAAAGGTTGCGGTACGCGCAACCTTTAGAATTATGCCAAATTGCAGTATCCGATGGGAAGAACTTTTTCGCCCGCCTATTCAGCCGTCACGGCCGTTTTTTTTTCCGCCCCGGCCGATACGTATGTGAGCCACGGCGCATTGTTCGGCGCCGGGCGCTCACCGCGAATGACCTCGAAGAAGCGTTCCTGGAGTTTCTTCGTGATCGGACCGCATTTTCCGGAGCCGACGGTGATCCGATCGACCGAACGGATCGGCGTGATCTCGGCCGCGGTCCCGGTGAAGAACAACTCGTCCGCGAGATAGAGCGCCGCCCGCTGGATATTGGTCTGCTTGACCGGAATTCCCATTTCCTTCGCGATCTGGATCACCGAGTCGCGCGTGATCCCCGGCAAGATCGACGCGCCGAGCGGCGGCGTCAAAAGCATGCCGTTGTTGACGAGGAAAAGATTCTCGCCGGATCCTTCCGAAACATAGCCGCGGTCATCGAGCGCAATGCCCTCGCTGAATCCGCCGAGGATGGCTTCCATCTTGATGAGCTGCGAATTCATATAGTTCGCGCCCGCCTTGGCGACCGCCGGCAGAGAGTTCGTCGTGATCCGCGTCCAGCTCGAGACGCAAACATCGACTCCCGCGTCGAGCGCTTCCTCGCCGAGATACTTGCCCCAGTCCCAGGCCGCGATGAAGCACTGCACCGGATTCGGGAACGGGTTGACCCCGAATGCCGGCTTCTCCTCGTTCAGCCCGCGAAATACGATCGGACGCAGATAGCACGCCTCGAGTCCGCTGTCGCGGACCAGTTCGACCGCGGCATCGCAAAAGTCCTGTCGGTTGTATTTCAGGTCCATACGGTAGATCTTCGCGGAATTTACCAGGCGCTGCATATGCTCGGTAAGGCGAAAAACGGCCGTTCCGTTAGCCGTTTCGTATGCCCGGATTCCTTCGAAAACGCTCGACCCGTAATGGATCGCGTGTGTCATCACGTGGACGCGGGCGTCGTTCCAGTCGATGAATTCGCCGTCGCGCCACACTTTCGGCGCAATCCTAAGAGTGTTCACATCTTTTGACGACATATAAAATTGCTCCCTGGGATATGAATAGTTGAAGTCCTTTGCGGCCTGCGATCAATGCGGAAGACTTATTGCAGACCACGTCTCCAGAATAGTATACGGAGCCGATTAAGGCAAGAAATGTGCCTGTCGGCGAATGAAACGCGATGCGTCCCGGAACCAGAAAAAAGGCCCCGCGGAGAGTCGCGGGGCCGAAGATCCGGAGAAAACTAAAGGATCCTTATCCGTGACGAAGTATCGTCAAGCCGGCTGGTATACGGAACGCCGTCGAAGTTGACCGTCACCACGATAGGACGGTCCCCCGCTCCCGCCAATGCCGCCGGCAGAGTGACGTCCATCGAATACACTCCTGGCTCGACAAGCACCGGATTGGTTATCGCCGTGCTTCCCGCGATGGTCACGTCACCGATCCTGACGATCACCGCCGCTCCGGTGACCCTCGTCGCCGAAATGTCGTTGACGCCGGTCAGGAAGATCCTCAACACCGTCGGCACGCGCCGGCTGCCGCGAAGCTTGAATGTCGTGACCGTGAACGGCTCAAGCGTGAAAACGCGATTGACGACGTTCAGCGCGTTGACCCGTCCTCCCGGCGCCCGCAGGAACGGGTTCGTGAACAGGTCGGGACGCGCCGGCACGACGACTATCTCGCCCTTGAAGACCGTGCCGTTATTGTTGATCACGACCGGATACTTGATACCGCCGGACGACGCCAGCAATCCGGGCGGCACGACGAATTCGATCTGCCGGCGGCCAACCGATTTCAAACCGGCGGCGACGCCGTTTACCGTCAGGGTCACTCCGCTCAACTCGATCGGCAAGCTGAACCTTCGCGAGATCGATCCGTTTGCCGTCTGCACCGCGACCGGCTGACTTAATCCCGAATCGTAATCGAGCAGAACGAGCATCCCGGGCGAAACACCCTGAACGGCCGGCGGACTTTGCGGCGTCGGGGTCGGCGTGGGTGTCGGCGACACGGTCGGCGTCGGAGTCGGAGTCGGCGTCGGCGTCGGCGTCGCTGTCGGGGTCGGCGTCGGCGTGGCAGTCGGGGTCGGAACCGGCGAAGCGGAGACCGGGATCCGGCTCGCGCCGGTCGAGTACGACATCGTCGTCGAACTTACACGATTCACAGGCGGCAAGTACAAATAGAATACCTCGCTTCCGAGGTCTTCGTTCCCCGCTCCAAGTTCCGACGAGGAAAGATTGAACGCCATCCGGCGCACGCTGTTGCTGGTCAGCGGAGCCGTAGTCGAAAGGAAGAAGTCCGGCGCCGGGAATCTCGAGAGCCGCGTAAATACCGTTGCCGCCGGAGCAAGATTCAGCGGATAGGAATAGATCTGGACGGGACGCGCGGCGATGTTGTTCAAGCCGTCGGACGCGGTCGTCGGGATCGTTCCGTCGGGCTTGATGTTCATACGCGTTTCCATCACGAGCGTCGCCGGAGTGCCGTTGACATCGTAATCGGTGAACGTCGGATACCGCTGGACGTCTCCGCCCGATGCCCCGCTGTCGGCATCGCTCCGCGCGCAGACGCGCTTGACCAGCGGGTTCGGGGTCGGCGGGGTCGGATTGAAATCATAGACGAACGTCGCGAATCCGGCCTGGTTCGAACCGGAATGCTCGTTCGCGAGATCGGCGAAAGAATCGAACGTCAGAAAACGGCCGTCGCGGCTGAGGCGCTTGCCGGCGTTGAACGTGTTCACGAGATCGCCCGGATTGACGCGCGCCGTGGTCGTCACCTGCCGTTTCGTGCCCGAAGGGGCGCCGGTCGCATCGAGATCGGCCATGAAGATCTCTTCATTGTTATCGGCGTTCGAACCGCCCGTCATACCTACGATCGCGTTGTTCGCGTTGCTCATGAACGCGACGCGGAGACCGTTGCCGGAGATCGACGGAAATCCGTTGTAGATCGGATTGCCGATAGTCCCGCGCGGCGTCTGGGTGATCTGTTTCAGCGTTGCCGTTCCGCGGACGAAAACGAAGATCTCATCGTTGTCGGCCGGCGAAGCATTGCCCCCCGTGACCAGATCGCGGCTCGAAGCGAAAGCCAGATAGCTTCCGTCGTCGTTGATCGAGATATCGCGGTTGTCGTCGGCGATGAACGGCTGCGCGGTCGTGCTTCCGGGCGTCGGAAGACGACTCGGCAACGAATTGGTCGCTCGGGTGAACGATCCGCCTTCAAGATTAGCGAACGGAATTTCGATACCCGACGAAAGGTCCGCCGCCGGGACCACCGGAACCTGATAAAGCCAAATCTCCGTGTTTCCGTCTGCAGTCAAGGGGTTTGAGCCGCCGGTCGTCGTGAACGAGTTCGCGTCGAACGATCCGGGATTCGTGGCGTCCGGTGCGGTCGGCGTCGAGGTCGTCGCGTTCGAGCCGAACGCGATCCAACGTCCGTCGACGCTGATCACGGGACGGGTGTTGACGATGTCCACCTTGATGTTGTCGAAAGTCGGGTTGCGCGTCGTGTCGATCAGCAGACTCTTGGTGTCCGTGATCTGAAAAATCCTGCGCTGCGCGTAATCAAAGAGAAATATCTCGCGGTTCCCGTCGGCGTTTCTCGGATTCTCGGTCGCGACGTTTCCGGCCGACTCGAAGACTATGAAACGGCCGTCGCCGCTGATCCCGCCGGCGAATGCTTCGCTGACCAGAGAATTCGTGACCTGACCCACGACCGAGTCAACCTGGGCCGCGGCCGATGTCGCGAACGTCATTAGAACTGATATGAAAGCGAAAATGTGAAACTTCACAAAGTCCTCCGAAATTTGATTTTACGAGGGCGCAATAAACGGACTTCCAAACGTCGAACCCGCAATAGTCGCAAAACGCTACATTTTAAGGGCAAAGATACGGTTCTGCAAGCAGGTACCGGAGCAATGTTGGAGACGCGTTTGAAAAACAATGCCTTTGATGCCATAAATGTCCGTACGGGTTGACTTACGGTCGTACAAATTCGCCGGCGCCCGAATTTACTGTGCAGCAAACCGGAAGGAACCCCAAGATATTGATCGTCGCCGGCGAACCGTCGGGCGATCTGCACGCGGCGAAGGTCGTGCGCGAGATGCGCGCGCTGGGAGAATTCGAGTTCTTCGGCGCGACCAGCCATCACCTGCGGGAAGCCGGGGTAGAGGAGATCGTCAACGCCGACAATCTCTCAGTCGTCGGACTGCTCGAGATCGGAAAGGTCCTGCCAATGTTCTGGAGAGCATTCAGGCGCCTCCGCAATGCGGCCGTCGAACGCGGTGCCGACGCCGCGATACTGGTCGACTTTCCCGATTTCAACCTGCGCCTCGCAAAGGCGCTGCACCGGCGCGGCATCAAGGTCGTCTATTACGTTTCGCCGCAGATCTGGGCCTGGCGCCAATACCGACTGCGTTCGATCCGGCGCGATATCGATCTGTTGCTTGCCATCCTGCCGTTCGAAAAGGACTGGTACCGCACGCACGGATTCGATCGCGTCGAATACGTCGGGAACCCGACCGTGCGCGAGGTCCACGCCGGATCGAGCCGCGACGAATTTGCAGCCCGTCACGGGCTCGACGCTCAAGGGACGATCATCTCGCTGCTTCCGGGGAGCCGCCAAAAGGAGATCACGCGGATCCTGCCCGAAATGTTGCGTTCCGCCGAATATCTGACGAGACGCCGGCCTGAGCTTCAATTCGTAATCGCGCTTGCTCGGAACCGAAGCGAACAGGAGGTCGACGACGCGTTCGTCCGCAGCGGAGTACGGCGCGACGCGCTGAAATTGTTGACCGTCTCGGGAGAAACGCTCGACGCGCTGAATGCCTCGGACGCGGCGGCGGTTACGAGCGGGACCGCGACGCTCGAAACCGCGATCATCGGAACGCCGCTGGCGATCGTCTACAAGACCTCGCCGCTCAATTACAGGCTTTTGCGGCCCTTGATCTCGGTCGAGCATTTCGGGCTGATCAATCTGATCGCCGGCGAACGGATCGCCGCCGAACTGATCCAGGACGATTTCACGGCCCGATCGCTCGGCGATGAGATCCTCCGGTTGGTAGAGCCGGAAACCAATCGCAAGGTCCGATTGCAACTTGCCGAGGCGACCGAAAAGCTCGGTCACGGCGGCGCCTCGAAACGCGTCGCCGAAGCGGTTATGAGGTTGCTTTCGGCCCACTCCGAAAACCAACCGCGCCGCGCTTGATACGTTCATATAGCGGTGATACGATTTCGGCTAACGATATGGCCGACGAATACGGACTTGTTGAAAAATCAAAGATAATGGATTCCTCGCGAATGACGCGCGCGCTTTCAAGGCTCGCGTCCGAGATCGTCGAGGACAACCACGGAGCGCGCGATCTCTACGTCGTCGGCATCCGGCGTCGCGGCGTACCGCTCGCCGAACGGATCGTCGACAAGATCGCCGAACTCGAGGGCGATCGGCCGCATTTCGGGATCATCGACATCACGCTTTACCGCGACGATCTCTCGACGGTTGGCGCGAACCCGATCGTCAATCGGACCGAACTCGATCACGATATCGAAGGGAAGAACATCGTCCTCGTCGACGACGTCCTCTACACCGGTCGGACGATCCGCGCGGCGCTCGACCAGTTGATGGATTTCGGGCGTCCGAACCGCGTTCAGCTCGCGGTCCTGATCGACCGCGGCAAAGAGCACCGGGAACTCCCGATCCAGGCCGACTACATCGGCAAGACGGTGCCGACAAAGCGCACCGAAATCATCAAGGTGATGCTCAAGGAGTTCGACGACGAGGAATCGGTTTGGATCTACGAAAAACCGGCGTGATCGTTTGAAAGCAAGGACAGCGGCCTTGCTTTTTTTGTTTTGGATCCCGGATCTCGGATTTTCCGCCACGCTGTGAAGGTCCGACGATCCGCGATCCGAAATCGAAAATCCAAAATCGTATGAAGCCTTTTCGACGACGTGACCTTCTCGGAATCCGCGATCTTTCGGCGGAGCAGATAACCGGCATCCTGAACACCGCGGAAAACTTTCGCGAAGTAAACTCGCGCGAGATCAAAAAGGTGCCGACGCTGCGCGGCAAGACGGTGATCAATCTCTTCTTCGAGAATTCGACCCGCACGCGGACCTCGTTCGAACTTGCGGCGAAACGGCTTTCCGCCGACGCGGTCAACATCTCGGTCTCGTCGTCCTCGGTCGCGAAGGGCGAAACGCTCGTCGATACCGCGCTCAACCTGGACGCGATGCAGCCGGACTGCATCGTCGTCCGCCACGGCAGCGCCGGCGTCCCGCACCAGTTGGCGAAGGTCTCGAACGCGGCGATAGTCAACGCGGGCGACGGCGCCAACGAGCATCCGACGCAGGCGCTGCTCGACGCGATGACCATCCGCGAGCACAAGGGTTCGATCGGCGGGCTCGAGGTCGCGATCCTCGGCGACATCCTGCACAGCCGAGTCGCACGTTCGAACATCCATTTGCTGACGAAATTGGGCGCGCGCGTCCGGATAGCCGGTCCGAGAACGCTCGTTCCGCCGGATTTCGCGCATTTCGTTGATGAGGGACTGACGGTCTGCCCGCACGTCGAGGACGCTATCCGCGGCGCCGATGTCGTGATGATCCTGCGGATTCAGAAGGAACGTATGGATTCGGCCTATTTTCCGACGCTGCGCGAGTATTCGATCCATTACGGTCTGACGAACGACCGGTTGGATCTGGCGAAGAAGGACGCGATCGTGCTCCATCCGGGCCCGATGAACCGCGGCATCGAGATCGCTTCCGAGGTCGCCGACAGCAAGCGCTCGCTGATACTCGACCAGGTAAAGTACGGTGTCACGGTACGGATGGCCGTGCTCTATCTCGCGACAGGGGGAAATTGATGGCATTTGGGATTTGGCATTTGCGATTTGCGATTTTGGATGGAATCTTGAGTCTTGATCTTGAATCTTGAAT
>CAZARD010000001.1:58020-75127 GCA_964487505.1 uncultured Blastocatellaceae bacterium
ATTTGCGATTTGCGATTTTGGATGGAATCTTGAGTCTTGATCTTGAATCTTGAATCTATTCTTGAATCTTGAATCTTGATCGTGATCTTGAATCTTGAATCTTCGTTCTCTAATCTGGTAGCTTGCATCGATTCTTCGCGAATGAGACTTCTTATCAAAAACGGACACCTGATCGATCCCGCCGAAGGACAGAACAGCGGGAAAAACCTCCTGATCGACAACGGGCGCGTCGCGGCGTGGCTTTCGCCGGGCGAAGGGATCCCTGACGGCTGCGAAATCTTGGACGCATCAGGCCTCGTGGTCGCGCCGGGATTCATCGATCTTCACGTTCACCTGCGCGAACCGGGACAGGAGCATAAGGAAACGATAGCTTCGGGGTGCGCGGCGGCCGTCGCCGGCGGATTCACCAGCGTCTGCCCGATGCCGAACACTAACCCGATCAACGACAACGCGGCGATCACGCGATACATGATCGAACAGGCCGAGCGCGCCGGGTTCGCGAACGTCTTTCCGGTCGGCGCGATAACGAAGGGATCGAACGGGGCGGAACTCGCCGAAATGGGCGAAATGAAGGCCGCCGGTGCGGTCGCCGTCTCGGACGACGGCCGTCCCGTGCCGAATGCCGGTATGATGCGGCGCGCAATGGAGTATGCCAGGGACTTCGATCTTCCGGTCGTCGATCATTGCGAGGACAAGTCGCTGTCGCACGGCGGGGTGATGCACGAAGGCCGCATTTCGCTGCTGCTCGGACTCAAAGGAATGCCGGCGCTTGCCGAGGACCTCGACGCCGTGCGCGACATCCAGCTCGCCAAAGAAACAGGCGCGCATATCCATATCGCGCATATCTCTACGAAGGGAGCGATCGAGGCCGTCCGCCGCGCGAAATCCGAAGGCATCAACGTCACCTGCGAGGTCGCTCCGCACCACTTCACGCTCACGGACCGCGCTGTCGAGGGCTATGACACGAACACAAAAATGGCGCCGCCGCTGCGATGCGAGGAACATCTCGAGGCGGTGCTCGACGCGATAGAGGACGGAACGGTCGATGCGATCGCGACCGATCACGCGCCGCACCACGCCGACGAAAAGGCGCTCGAATACGACCGCGCGCCGTTCGGCATCACCGGTCTCGAAACCGCCGTCGGACTCGCGTTCTCGGAACTCGTTCATAAGGGGTTGATCGATCTTGTAAGACTGGTCGAGCTTTTTTCGACGAACCCGGCAAGGGTCTTCAAGCTCACAGGACGCGGGACACTGAAGCCGGGATCGTACGCCGATGTGACGCTGCTCGACCCGACTCTGGACTGGATCTATCGCAACGCGGATTCGCGTTCGAAATCAAAGAACTCGCCGTTCGAAGGTCGCCTGTTTCACGGCGCGGCGGTCGCGACGATCGTCGGCGGAAAAATCGTTTACCGCCGCTGACGTCGATTGGACTCGTGCCGGAAATCGGCTATCATCTCAGCGGCAACTCAAACAAATAGAAGGAGAAGACAGCAAATGAACCGCATATTGAACCGGATCGTGATGACGCTTGTCGCAATGTCGATCGCGTTCCTCTCGGCTTACGCCCAGGACGAGAAAGAGAATTTCATCGGTGTTAAGGGCGGTGTCAGCATCCCGCAGTTGAGCAGCAGCGATTCGAACGAACTCAGCCGCGATTACAAGTCGCGCGTCGCGCCGAACTTCGGGGCGTTCGTCGAACTCGGCATCGCCCGCCGGACTTCGTTCCAATTCGAACTGAATTACGCCGGCCAGGGCGGAAAGCGCAACGGGATCCAGCCGGTGACGCGCCCGATACCTGGCTTGCCCGCCCTTCCGGCCGGAAGCTACTATTATGGCGATTTCAAGAACACCGCGAAGCTGACATACCTCGAAATCCCGGCGATGATCAAGTACAAATTCGGGCCGAACGACAAATCGAGGTTCTTCATAAACGGCGGTGTTTATTACGGTTACCTTCTCAAAGCCGAAACCGTGACCGAAGGAAGCAGCACGCTCTACCTCGATCGGGCGGGCCGCAACCCGATCCTCCTTCCGCCTCTGGGAACGCCTTTGCCACCGGTTTCGTTCGATGCCACGACCGACGTCAAATCCGATCTCAATACGAGCAATTTCGGAGTCACTGGCGGCGGCGGTTTCGAGATCCCGCACAAGAAGAACTATTTCGTCTTTGACGCCCGGATCTCTTACGGGCTGGTATCGATCCAGAAGAATACGGCGCTCAACGGCAACAGCAAAACGGGAAATCTCGTCATCTCGTTCGGATACGCGTTCCGTCTCGGAAAGTAAGGAGACCGATGAGATCATATTCCCTGATCGCGCTGTTGGCGATCGCGATGACCGGTTGTTCAAATTCCCCGTCGAACTCAGGGCCGGCGGCTTCTCCGCAAACCGCGAACGCGGCATCTCCGGCGACGGCCCCTTCGGTCGCTGCTTCCCCGTCGCCGGAAGCGGCGCCCGTTGCGGCGGCCGCGCTCGATTCGGTCTACACACTCACCACCGTCGGAAAATGCAAGACCACCTCGCAGGATAAGGAAGAAGGCTGGATCATCCAGGTTTGCGACGGTGTCGGCGGATTCAAGCTCGAAGTTTATGAGGACGACATCAGGCAATCGATGAACGTCATTGCGCCGGACGGTTCGAAGTCCGAGCTCGATCTTCCCGGAAAGGTCGGCTCGAGTTTCTCGAAGATCGGCGACAAGGCCGAATGGCGGGTTTCGAAGAAGGACGGCAAGGAAATCCCGGCAGCAATGATCGTCCGCTTCACCCTCGACGATCCCCAGGACCCGAAAAAGAAGACTTCGTATCTCGTCGTCACCAAGATCGCGGTCTCCGGATCGTGCGTCACCGATGTCGTTCCACCCGGAGCGCAGCAGAACGAAGAAGCCCGGAAACTCGCCGATTCCGCATCGGGCAGGCCGTGCAAGCAATGAACATCAGCCGCATTTATCTGTTGCGGCAATTCAACTAATGTTTCGGCCCGCGTCGCAATGCGCGGACCTGGCGATAAAATAGCGGCAGAGGCGATAATTGGCGCCTTTAGGAGGCTGATTATGAAATCCACCGCTATCATTTTTTTGGCCCTGTTGATCGTCGTCGTTGGATGCCGCATCGGCGGACGTTCATCGAACCCGGAAGCGGGGGGTGAGACCCCGAGCGAGACCCCGACCGCGGGTTCGGCCGACGTCACAGGCCGGAAGAAGGACGAGGAGAAAACGCCGGAGAAGACCGAAAGCACCGGCAACACTTTTCAAAAACTCGAATTTTCGAAGGAATCGGCCGCCCGCCGATACGAATTCGCAGGAAACATCGTGGCCGGGGCGCATTGGGTCGATTCGCTCGGCGACAACACGATCATCGTCACCGAAAGCAAGATCGTCCGCGGTACTGACGATACCGAGCATCTGATCTTCGGGTACCATTACATCATCTACAAGGACGGATCGACCGATCTTCTCTGGAAGATACAGGACAACGCCCGAAACTACTGCGATCAAGGCAAGGGCCTGACCTCACCGATCGATGTGCGTGACCTCGACGGCGACGGGGTCGGGGAAAGCATGTTCGTTTACAACATCGCTGGCGGTTGCGACGTCTCGCCGATCCCATACAAGCTGATGATGCACAGCGGCGCGAAAAAGCTCGCGATCCGCGGCACGAACTCCGTCGAGGTTTCCGACTACCGCCAGCGCGGCGAGAAGAATTTCGACGGCTTCGATTCCGAACCGCCGGTCTTCCGCGAGGCCGCTTCGAGTTTCTGGGACCGCTACGTCGCTCCGCTGCGCGCTGACTGAAAGCCGCCCGGAGCCTCAAGGCCGTTTTGAATGCCGAACAAACGTTGACTTTTCAATCGTTTGTCGGCATTTTATTTGCACTTATGAAAACCGGCGCGAATCTTCTGATACTTCTCTCACTTGTCCTGACGATGATCTTTCCCGCCGGCGGGTCGGTTCTGAAAGAATCTTTCGATCTCGTGATCGTCAATGGCAGGATCGTTGACGGCACGGGCAACCCTTGGTTCCGCGGCTCGGTCGCGATCCGCGACGGCCGGATCGTCGGCGTCGGGCGTATCGATTCGTCGCGCGCGAAGCGCACGATCGATGCCGGCGGACGGATCGTCGCACCCGGATTCATCGACGTTCATACCCATACCGAGGACATATACTCGATCCCGGACGCCGAGAACTTCGTAAGGATGGGAGTGACGACGCTCGTCACGGGCAACTGCGGCGGGTCGGCGACGGATATCGGCGAATTCCTCGGACGGATCCGCGAAAAACCGCTGGCCGTCAATATCTCGACGCTCATCGCGCACGGTTCCGTCCGCGCGAAGGTCCTCGGACTCGACGACCGTCAGCCGACGGCAGACGAGCAATCCGCGATGAACGAACTCGTCGAGAAAGGTATGCGCGACGGCGCGCTCGGCCTGTCGACGGGCCTGATCTACATTCCCGGCACGTTCGCGAAGACTGAAGAGGTGGTCGCGCTCGCGAAATCGGCCGCCAAATACGGCGGGGTCTACGCTTCGCATATCAGGGACGAAGGGTCGAAGGTCGTCGAATCGATCGAAGAGGCGATACGCATCGGAGAAGAGGCGAATTTGCCGGTCGATATCTCTCATTTCAAGATCTCGAGCAAGGCCCTCTGGGGAGAGAGCCCGACGACCATCGGGCTCGTTGAGGCCGCGCGCCGGCGAGGTCTCACGGTCACCGTCGATCAGTACGCCTACACCGCATCATCGACTTCGCTCGACGCGCGCATCCCGAGCTGGGCGATCGCCGGTGGCCGCGATGAAGGCCGAAAGCGGCTGAAGGACCCGGCGACCCGCGATAAGGTCGTCCGGGAAATGAAGGACGAACTCAAAAAGAAGAACTTCAAGGATTACAGTTTCGCCGTCGTCGCGAACTACCGGGCCAATCCGGAATTCAACGGCAAAAACATCGTCGAGATCACGAAACTCGTGCGCGGAAAGAAGAAACTCGACGCGCAGATCGATCAGATCCTCGAGATGTACGACAAGGGCGGCGCGCAGATGGTGTACCACGTGATGAGCGAGGACGACGTTCAGAACATCATGCGGCAACCGTTCACGATGATCGCGTCGGACAGCGGCGTGAGACAGTTCGGTTCGGGCGTGCCTCATCCGCGCGGATACGGCAACAACGCCCGCGTGCTTGGCCGTTATGTGCGCGAGTTGAAGATCATCACGCTCGAGGATGCGGTCCGCAAGATGACGTCGCTGCCGGCCCAGACGTTCAATCTCCGCGACCGCGGGCTGCTTCGCGAGGGGTTTGCGGCCGACATCGTGATATTCGATGAAAACACCGTCGGCGACAAAGCGACGTTCGAGAATCCCCATCAATATGCTGAAGGGTTCCAAACGGTGATCGTCAACGGCGGCGTGGTATTCGACGGCGGGAAGATGAGCGGAGAAATGAGCGGCCGGGCGTTGCGCGGACCGGGGTTCGCGGATTGATGCTGCTCGTACCGATCGCGCTACTCGGGACCGGTTGGGCGATCCTGGCCTCGATCTTGGTTGCCGTCGTCCGAAAGGGCCGGCGCGCTCGGAACTGGCCAACCGCGCCTGGCCGCATCGTGAGATCGGACGCCCGGAATCGCTCGCCGGACAGGTCGGGAGTCGGCGGCAAGATAAACGCCGGTCTGCAGACAACGACCTTTGTCCCGGAAATTCAGTATCGATACAGCGTCGCGGGAAAGCAATACAAGAACGACCGGATCGGGATCGGCTGGCGCGCCGTCGACAGGGCAACCGCCGCGAAGCTCTCGTCACGGTACGCTGAAGGCACCGAGGTTGTAGTTTCTTTCGATCCCGACGATCCGCGGTCTTCCGTGCTCGATCCGTCCGTAGGGGCGAGCGTGAAGGCCCTGTCGGCGGCCCTCGCCCTGATCACCGTCTTCCTTTGCGTGTTGATTCTGCTTCAGGTGGTAGAGCTATGAAAACAAAGATGTTCCTGGTCATCGTGATAGCGCTGATGGCGATAGGTTTTGCGTCATATAAAGGTTTTCCCAAAGGCGAGTGGATCGATCTGTCGTACGAATTCTCGGCCGAAACGGTCTATTGGACGACGGACGACGGATTCAAGAAGGAGACGGTTGCCGAAGGGCGGACGCCGGGCGGCTACTACTATTCGGCGTACAAGTTCTCGACGCCCGAACACGGCGGGACGCATCTCGATTCGCCGATCCATTTCGCCGAAGGGCGCAAAACGGTCGAACAACTCGCATTGAGCGATCTTATCGGCGCGGCCGTCAAGATCGATATTTCGGAGAAAGCCCTGGCCGACCGCGACTACGCGATGACGACCGAGGATATCGTCAACTGGGAGAGGAAGAACGGCCGGATTCCGGACGGCGCGATCGTTCTCATCCAAACCGGTTACGGAAGGTTTTGGCCCGACCGGTCAAAATATATGGGCCTCGAAGGCCAAACGAAGCATTTCCCGTCGCTCGGCGCGGAAGCCGCGCGCTGGCTTGTCAGGAATCGCCGCGTCAAGGCCGTCGGAATCGACACGGCGAGCATCGATATCGGTATTTCGACGGGTTTCGAGACGCACGTCGCGTTGATGACCGAGAACGTTCCCGCATTCGAGAACGTCGCGAACCTCGACAAGCTCCCTTCAAAGGGATTTCAGATCGTCGCGATGCCGATGAAGATCAAGGGCGGAAGCGGAGCCCCGCTGCGGATCGCGGCTTTCGTCGCGAGATAGGTTGTGCCGAGTCCCGCCTTCAGGCGGCCGAGCGTAGTTGGCAGATCGCAAACAACTTGTCCCGGGTCGTGGCTTTCCCGCAGGCTTGGGCATTCCCTTGATTCGCCTCAAAGCTTTTTGAGCAGAGCTTCGGCGTCGCGCTTCGTGATGCCGTCCTCGATCTCGTGATTCGTCGAAAGCGGCGCGGCGGTTATCCATTCAAGATGCTCGCGCGCCTTTGTGCGATCGCCGTTGGAGATCGCGAGTTCGGCCATGAAGAGATGGTTCAGATAAAAGTTCGGGCCAAGTTCGAGCGCTTTCCCGAGGCATTCGGCCGCCTTCTTCGAGTTCCCGATCGAGAACGGAAATCCGGGAGCCTTGTGGTATAGCCTTCCGAGGACGCGCCACGGACCGCCGTAGAAATACGACTCGTCGACGCCGATCGCGCGTTCGACGCATTCCTTCATCGGGTTGATGAGCGCGAGGCTCTTCATGATCCCTTTTTCCTGGCCGAATGAGCCGTAGTTGACCGCAAGCCAGAAATTCGCTTCGAGGCAATCGCGGTCGACCGCGATCCCTTTTTCGCCATACGCGACGCCCTCCTCGTAGTTCGGCATCTTGTCCGCGCCTTCCGACGTTTCGCCGAACCAATAGAAGATCTCGGCAAGCAGTCCGTAGGCCCACGCGCACGAGGGATCGGATTCGGTCCGTTCCGTCAGCAGTTCGAAGGCTTCGTCAAGGTTCGTCTCGTCCAGTTCGCGCTCGTCGATAAGCTTGCGCGCTTTTTTGTACACGGGATCAGAATGCATAGGAAGATTCTAGATTCACTTGCCGAAATTTTCCATTTCGGGCGGCGGCGGAGCGATGAATTCGAGCAATTCACCGCTTGCGGGATGCTTAATCCGCAAGCGGTGCGCGTGGAGGCACAAGCGTTCGAACGCCGGGCCTCCGTACTTCGGGTCGCCGACGATCGGGTGGCCGATGTGGGCGAGGTGGATGCGCAACTGATTGGTGCGGCCCGTGACCGGTTCCAGCTCGACCAGAGACCGGTCCGCGGCGCGGCGGATGACGCGGAATCGCGAAACCGAGGGCTTGCCGTCGTCCTTTACGGCCCACACTCGCAGTTCGGCAAACCGACCGATCGGCGCCCCGATCTCGCCCGAATCCGTAACGACGCTTCCGCCGACAAGGGCGAGATATCGCTTTTCGACCAGTTTCCGCTGAAAATGCCGCGCGAGGACGCGGTGCGACCTGAGGTTCTTCGCGATCACGACGACGCCCGACGTGTCCTTGTCGAGCCGGTGGACGAGTCCCGCGCGCCTGAACGCCTCATCGTCCGCGCCGCCGAAATGATGCGCGACGGCGTTGAGAAGCGTGCCGGTCCGCACGCCGACCGTCGGATGTATCAGCATTCCCGACGGTTTGTCGACAACCAGCAGATCGCCGTCCTCAAAGATCACACTGATCGGGATCGGCTCCGGATGGAGTGACGTGCGGCGGGCGCGATCGACGACCACTTCGACGAAATCCCCGGATTTCAGGACGCGCCCGCGATTCTCGTGCGTCCCGTTGACATCGCATTTGCCGTCCCGTACGAGTTCGCGCAAGTACATCCGACCGAGATACGGAAACTTGGCGTAAAGAAACTCGTCGAGCCGGAAACGATGGAATTCTGTTGTGACGACGAATTCGAAGCGATCGGACATCTGTTTCGGAATTCTGAATTCCGGGAATCGATTTGTCGAGTCCCGCAAAACAAACTCGGGTTTCCGTCCTGACGATCTTCCCCAAGCGCGTGAAGGACGGAAACCCGAATTGTGCTGTTCGAGTGCCTATTCGGCCTCGAAAACCGGTGTCAACGCACGGACCGGCTGCGGTCCGTTTGACGAATGAATCGCTTCGCCCTCGAAAACATAAGCCGTCTCGCCGTGCTGCGTGACATCGAGGCCAGCCGCCTCTTCGACTTCGCTGACGCGCAGACCGATCGCGACATCGACGAATTTAAGGATCAGCATCGTCCCGGCGACGGCGAGCGCGATCGCGATCAGGACGCCGGCAAACTGGTTCGCGACCTGCATCGCGTTGCCTTCGAGAAGGCCGACGGGAAGGGCGTTGCCCGCCGCGTCACGGAAGATCGGATTGACGGCCGAGTTCGCGAAGACGCCGGTCAGGATCGCGCCAAGGATCCCGCCGATGCCATGGATACCGAAGACATCCAGCGTGTCGTCGTAGCCGAACCGGCGTTTGACCTCCGAAACCATAAAGTAACAGGCGAAACCGGCCGCGATTCCGAACGGGATCGCGGCGACCGGCGAGACGAACCCCGCCGCCGGCGTGATGCAAACGAGCCCCGAAACGGCCCCTGAGATCGCTCCGAGCGTCGTCGGTTTTCCGTGTCTTAGCCATTCTATCAAGGTCCAGGTCAGCATCGCAGTCGCGGCCGAGAAATGTGTCGTCACGAAAGCGTTCGTCGCGAGCGCGTTCGCCGAAAGGGCACTTCCGGCGTTGAATCCGAACCAGCCGAACCAGAGCAGACCGGCGCCGATCAAACTGAAGACCGTGTTGTGCGGCGCGGTCGGCTCGTTGTTGTAATCGAGGCGTTTTCCGAGCCAAATCGCGCAGACGAGCGCCGAAACGCCCGACGAGATATGAACGACCGTACCGCCGGCGAAATCGAGGGCCGGCACGGTCCCGCCGAGAGCGGCGTTCAGCAATCCGCCGTTTCCCCACACCATATGCGCGAGCGGAAAATAGACAAGGACGGTCCAAAGGATCGTGAACGCGAGTTTCGCGGCGAATCTGATGCGTTCCGCGAACGCGCCGGTGATCAGCGCCGGCGTGATGATCGCAAACATCAATTGAAAGATCATGAAGGTCTGCTGCGGCAAAGAGGCCGAGTAGACCGCGTTCGGCTCACTGCCGACTCCCCTCAGGAAGGCGAGATCCAGGCCGCCGATGACCGAATTCCCCGTCGAGAACGCAACGCTGTATCCGAACGCCGCCCAGAGAAGCGTCACGATGCCGATCGAGATCAGGCTCTTGAGCATCGTCGAAAGCACGTTCTTCTGACGGACGAGACCGCCGTAGAAAAGCGCGAGACCGGGAACCGTCATCAGCAGGACCAGCGCCGAACACAACAACACCCAGGCATTGTCGGCGCTGACCTGGGCCGCGGCAGCGGCCGCCTCAAGCTTCGCGAGACGCTCGGCCGTCTCATCCGCGCGGACGATACCGGCGGCGACGATCATCATCACGACACTTGCAACGAACTTTGCGATACGGTTTATCTCCATTTTCGGTGATTTTGGGGATGCGCCCCGAGAATCTGATTTTCGCATCGCAACAATCGTTCCAATGATTCCGAACCCAAGAGAAACCTTCGCTTTTGACGGAAACTTCACGATTAAGGAGTGGAGTTTTGTCGTTGTGCTTCACATTTCCTACATTTGTGTCGGATATTGGCGTGAATTCTCACATTTTTGTATGTCAATTCAGACATTCCTGTTCGCCGATCCGGCAAATGGTGTTATTATCGAGCCCGTAGGGTTTCCACGCTCCGACAATATTGTAGGAAATGGACGAAAATCAGCTGCGAACGATCGACAAGATCGTTCATATCATCAACGATTCACAAACGCCGCGATCGGTCCTCAACCTCGTGCTCGAAGCGCTTTCCGACGGGATCGGCGTCAGGCGGTCGCTGGTTTTCGTCCCGAGCGAAGAAACCGAGGACCTGACGATCGGCGCAGCCAACGGGGTCGGGATCGACGAATTCCGGAGGCTCGAACAGGCCGCTCCGCGATCGTCGATCCAGCGGTCGTTCGAATCCGGGACCGGCGCGCTGGTCGCCGACGACCCGAAGCTTAACCCCGTCCTCGGCCGCGGAATGGCATTGTTCATCGAACCCGTAATGCTCGAAGGCCGCCCGGTCGCCGTGTTGGCCGCCGAGTCCGATCCGGCCGATGCGGCCGGGCATCAATTCCTGCGGGTCGTCGCATCGCTCTTGACGCACGCTTTCAAGGTCGAGAGCGCGATCCGCGCCGAGCGTCGAAAACTGGCCGATGAGACAACGCACCTTCGGCAGGAACTCAAGGAACGCTACGACTTCTCGCAGATAATCGGTAACTCGAGCGCGATGCGCCAGGTCTACGACCAGGTCTCTCAGGTCGCGCGATCGAACGCCACGGTCCTGCTGCGCGGTGAAAGCGGAACCGGGAAGGAAATGATCGCCCACGCAATCCATTACAACTCGCTCCGGTCGAAGCGGCCGTTCATCAAAGTGAACTGCGCCGCACTGCCCGAAACGCTGATCGAATCGGAATTGTTCGGATTCGAAAAGGGCGCTTTCACGGGAGCTGACCGTTTGAAAAAGGGCCGGTTCGAGATGGCCGACGGCGGCACTCTTTTCCTGGACGAGATCGGCGATCTCCCGCCGCAGACGCAGGTCAAGCTGCTGCGCGTCATACAGGAACGCGAGATCCAGCGGCTTGGCGGCACCGAAACGATCCGCGTCAATGTCCGCTTCATAACGGCGACCAACCAGAACCTGGAGGAAGAGATCGCCGCGGGATCGTTTCGCGAGGACCTCTATTACCGGCTGAACGTGTTCACGATCTTTCTGCCGCCGCTCCGCGAGCGCAAATCCGATATCCTATTGTTGGCCGAACATTTTCTCGAAAAGTACGCTCGCGAGCACGGCAAAGAGATCAAACGGATATCGACGCCGGCCATCGACATGCTGACGAGCTACCACTTTCCGGGCAATGTTCGGGAACTAGAGAACGTCATCGAGCGCGCGGTGCTGGTCTGCGACGAACAGGTCATCCATGGGCATCACCTTCCCCCGACGCTCCAAACGGCGGAGAATTCAGGAACCGTGACGCAGCTTTCGCTGACCAACGCGGTCGAGAATTTCGAGCGCGATCTGATCCAGGACGCGCTCAAGACCGCGCGCGGCAACGTCGCCAAGGCGGCGCGGTTGCTGGATTCGACGGAACGCATCTTGGGCTATAAAATCAAGAAGTACGGGATCGCGGCGAAGAGGTTCAAGTGAGATTCCTTGGGATTGAAGATTCAAGATTCAAGGGATTCCAGATTTCAGCGGTTCCAGATTCCAAGGATTCCAGATTCCAAGATTCCAAGTTGCTTGGGCTTTCTGTTTTTAGATCCCTGCCTCCCGGAAGATTGGAATTCGGAATCTTGGAATCGGGATTCCCGAATCCCTGGAATCTTGGAATCCTTGGAATCTTGGAATCCTGGATTCCCTGGAATCTTGGAATCCTGGAACCTTGAATCCGCCGCCCTGGAATCCGGAATCCCTTGAACCCGGCCCTGACGGAATGGATGAAAAGATCGAAAATCTGATCGACGGCCTTCCCGATCCGGACGCGGCGCGACGTTTTGTCAGTGAACTAGAGCGTCGGTTCCCTGCCGAATTTCACCGGCTGCGGTCCAAGCACGGCCTGCTCGCCGACGTCCTGACACTTGTCGCGTTCAGTCCGTTGCTGGCGACGACGCTGCTTCAGCACAAGAGCTACCTCGCGTGGCTCGACCGCCAGCGGACCAGTTCGAAGGTGCGCGGCAAGGAAGATCTGCTCGAGTCGCTCGCGCGGTTCGAACTGACCAACTCGATGCTCGAGACCAACGTTTTGCTTTCGAGATTCCGGCGTCGCGAGCTGCTCCGGATCTACCTTCAGGACATCCGGGGACTTGAGACCATCGCCGAGATCACCGAAGAGATCTCGAATCTTGCCGACGCCATCCTCGAACACGCCTTGCGGATCGCGAAGCAGGAACTGGACAACCGTTTCGGCGCACCCCAGGAAACGGACGAAAAGGGACGCGCGGCCGACGCGCGTTTCGCGGTCGTCGCCCTCGGAAAGCTCGGTTCGCGCGAACTGAACTACTCCTCGGACATCGACCTGCTTTTCCTTTATTCGTCCGAGGGCCGCACAACCGGGAACGGAACCCGCGGCGCCGTGACGAACCGCGAATATTTTGTCAGACTCGCCGAACAGATCATCGGGCTGGTCGGGCGGCAAACGGGCGAAGGCGCGGCCTACCGCGTCGATATGAGGCTCCGCCCGCACGGTCGCGTCGGCGCGCTCGCGATTGCCGCGGACGAAGCCGCAAACTACTATCTCGATGCGGCCCAGCCGTGGGAACGACAGGTGCTGATCCGATCGCGCGCCTGCGCCGGCGACCCCGAGGTCTTTTCCGCATTCTTCGAACGAGTTCGGAGCGGCGTCTTCGATCGCGACCTTCCGGTGGCCGAGGCGCTGAGAAACGTCCGGGCATCGAAGATCAAGATCGATCGGGAGAGATCGCCGCACGCGACGTTCGATGTCAAACTCGGCTGTGGCGGAATCCGCGAGATAGAGTTCATCGCCCAAGCGTTGCAGCTTGCTCACGCCGGATCGGACGATTGGCTCTGCGCCCCGCACACGCTCATTTCACTCGCCCGGCTGGCGGATCGCCATCTGGTAACCGAATCCGAGCATACGGAGCTCGCGGCAGCCTACACCTTTCTGCGCCGGCTTGAACACCGGCTCCAGATGGAGCACGGCCTCCAGACCCATCTCGTCCCCGACGAACCCGAACGGCGCGCCGTTGTGGCGAAAAGAATGGGATTCGCCGACACGAGATCTTTCGATCTCGCGCTTTCCGCAAACACCGCGGCGGTCTCACGGGTGTTTGCGCGAGTCTTCGCGGGTGCCGACGCGGCCGAGTTGCCCGCACAAGGCGAGACGGTCGCCCCGGTCCGCATGGATCCCGATGACCGCAATCCGGCGTTCGAGTCCGCGATCGCGTCGATCGGCAAATCGGGACTCCCAGTAACGGACAGTAAATTGTCGTTGCTGCGCCGCCTGTCGAACGTTTCACCATACTTTGCAGGGATCGTCGCCGCCAATCCGGACCTCGTCAACGTCATCCCGGAACCCGGCGCCGGTCGGATCGACCGCGACTACGCTTCGGAATTCGCCCAGACCGTCGGCCGCGCGCACGATCTTTCGGCGCGTCTCGCCGCGATCCGTTCACTTCACTCGCGCCGCGTGCTCGAGCTTGCCGTTGCAGAAGTGTTCGGGGATCTGGATGTGCCGGGGTCAAAGCGCTGCCAGACCGCGATCGCGGAAGCGAGCGTCGCGGCAGCGATCGAGATCGTTCGTCACGAAATGGAGCGGCGCGTCGGGACGACGATCGGCGATCTCGGACTGGCGATACTCGGCCTTGGCAAGTTCGGCGGCAACTCGCTCGATTACGGATCGGATCTCGATCTCGTGATCGCATACGACGACGAGGCGACCGCGAAACTTCTGCATGCCTCGGGAAACACCGCGGCGGCGTTCTGCGGAAAGGCGGTCGAGGTTTTCGTCACCGCGCTTTCGGCGATGACGCGCGACGGCAGTCTCTATCGCGTCGACCTGCGGCTTCGGCCGGACGGCAAGAACGGCGCGCCGGCCAACAGCCGCGAATCGCTCGTTTCATACTTCGAACATCGGGCGGCGATCTGGGAATGGCTGGCGTATGTCAAGATCCGGGGCGTCGGGGGCGATCTTGATCTGGCCCGCGATATCGCGGGGAGGATCCGGGCGATAATCCATCGCCGCGCCAGGACGACTCCAGTCGGCGATCTTGTGTCCGAAACCATACGAGTTCGGACGATGCTTGAGGAAACCCGTGCCGGTGCAAGGCGCAAGGAGACGGACATCAAATACGGTGCGGGCGGGATGCTCGACGTCTACTTCGCCACGCGGTTTCTTCAACTCAGGGACGATGTTCCCGACGACGACACCGACCGATCGACAGCTGCCGTGCTGCGCCGGCTGGAGGAGAGAGGATCGCTCGCGCCCGCCGATTTCCAGCCGCTCCGCGATGGCTACCGGTTTCTTTCGGGGCTTGACCACGAAATCCGTTTGACGATCGGACGCTCGACACGCTTCCCGGCGGCGAACCGCGACGCGCTCGAGATCATCGCCGAGCGCCTCGGCCTCGGTTCCGAATCCGAACTGACCGGAAATCTTGCGCTTCACCGAATGGAGATACGCGCCGCGTTCGAACGCGTCGTCCGTGCTTGAATGCCCCGTATTCGCGGTTCTCGGCCGAAGTCAAACCCAGACTTGGGCGCCGAAGACCGCATTCGTCGCCCGGTTCGATCTTGGATTGCCAAGATTTGACGCACCATCGGAACGCTGCCAGCGCTTTCCGCAACTGAGCGTTCGGCGTTATAATCGCGCCATCTTGTCGATCAAAAGCACGCTTTTCGCGATCGTTGTTTTGTTCGCCGTATCGGCGGCGGCGCAATCGAACAACACCCGAAAATACTCCGAAAGCGTTCCGACCCTTGAACGGACTCCGGCTGAATCGAGGCGGCCGAAATCCGACGATGATCCCGATACAATTCGTGTCGAAACCGACCTGATCGTCGTGCCGACCCAAGTGACCGACCGGTCCGGACGGACCATCGTCGATCTCAAACGCGGCGAGTTCAAGGTATTTGAAAACGGCGTCGAGCAGGAACTCGCATATTTCGCTTCGGAAGAACAACCGTTCACGGTCGCGCTGCTACTCGATATGAGTTATTCGAGCGTTTTCAAGATCGGCGAGATCCAGGCGGCGGCGCTCGCTTTTATCGAACAGCTCAAGCCTGACGACAAGGTGATGATCGTCGCGTTCGACGAAAAGGTGCGCGTTCTCTGCAAACCCACGACCGATCGATACGCGCTGCGTCTCGCGGTCGAGGCAACACGGATCGGGTCGGGGACGAGTCTTTACAGCGCGATCGGCGATGTCCTCCGGGACCATTTGTCGGCCGTAAAGGGCCGCAAGGCGGTCGTTCTTCTGTCGGACGGGGTCGATACGACGAGCAAGGCGTTGGACCCCGAAACGCTGCTTCGAGCGATCTCCGAAACCGACGTCATCTTTTACCCGATCAGATACGACACGTTCGACGATGTCCAGAAAACGCGACAGAATCAGGCGGAGGTCCGATACGACGATGATGACCGGCCCTATACCGTCGTCAAGCCTCGGATCAAGGGAGAACGCGAAGAGGACTACCGCGTCGCGGAGAAGTTTCTCGCCGACATCTCGTCCCAGACCGGCGGCAGAACCTTCCGCGTCTCTTCGACAAACAATCTGGCGGACGCGTTCCGGTCGATATCCGATGAATTGAGGAAGGTTTACAGCCTTGGCTATTATCCTAGCGGCGAACGTGAAGTTGGTGTAAGATACGCCATTAAGGTCCGCGTCTACCGTCCGAATCTGATCGTAAGGGCGCGAAGCGGCTACCTGGTCCGCGCTGATAAATGACGCGCGCGTCATTTATCTTCGGTCCCGGATCGAAGAATAGAATTAGGAGAAATTAATGAAATCGACCATTTATTTGCGTAACTTTTTGTTGGTTCTGAGTCTCATCGCGCTCGGCGGCCTTAGCGCGCTTGCCCAGGAGACGATGAGGAATTCCGATGTTGTTTCGCTCGTGAAAGCGGGGCTTTCGAGTTCGATCATCATCGACAAGATCCGGACATCGAAAAGCGAGTTCGATCTTTCGACCGATGCTTTGATCCTGCTCAAGCAGGCCGGGGTCCCTGACGATGTCGTCGGCGCGATGCTCGCCGCAAAAACCGGCGCCACCACCGGTTCCGCACCCGCGAGCACCGGCGCGAGGAACGCCGATCCGAACGACCCGATGTCGCCGCACGATTACGGCATCTATATGTTCGAGGAAAAGGACGGCGCGAGAAAGATGACTCAGATGATGCCGACGGTTTCGCAGCAAAACCGCACCGGCGGCGGGTTCACCGCATCGATCACGCCTTTCGGCCTCGGGAAAGTAAAGACCAAGGCGAACCTTCCGGGAACCGCGGCGAAACTCCAGTTCGGCAGCCCGCGACCGACCTTCTATTTCTATCTCGACAACAAGACGGGCGGACTCAACACGGCAAGCGGAATTCCGGCGACGCCAAGCGAGTTCGCGCTCATCCGTTTCAATATTCGCAGCGACAACCGCGAAGTGACGATCGCTAAGGCGAACGCTTACGGCGCAAAGGGCGGACTTTCGGATGAATACGTCGTGGAATTCAGCGCCGAGGACCTCGGCAACGGCATCTTCAAGGTGACGCCGAAGACCGATCTGAAAAATGGCGAATACGCATTCTACTTGCTGAACTCAGGAAACTCGAACGCCAGCGCAGCCGTCGGCGCCAAGTTCTTCGACTTTGGCATCAAAGTCACGCCGTAGGGATTGCCGATTTTGGATTTTGGATTTTGGATTGACCGGATGACGAGATTCAAGATTCAAGAGTTCAAGATTCAAGAGCATTCCGAGAATCCCGGAATGCTCTTGAATTTTGGAAGCTCGTGGAAACTGGAATGGTGGAATCTGAAATCTTGGAATC
>CAZARD010000001.1:75227-78760 GCA_964487505.1 uncultured Blastocatellaceae bacterium
ATCTGGAATCGTGGGATCTGGAATCTTGAGCCTGCCCCCGAAATGCTCTTCAATATTGAATCTTGAACCTCGAATCCTCTCAGACGCGTTTCAACACAAGCCTTTCAACCACCCGCCCGTTCTCGAGGTGCTCTTCGATGATCTCGGCGACGTCGTCCTCGCGGACCTGGCCGTACCATATTCCTTCCGGATAGACGCAGACGGCCGTCCCGATCGAACAAAAGCCGATCGATCCGCATTCTGTGAGGATAATCGGGCCGTCCGGATTCCTGCCCTTCGAGGCTTTCCCGTAGCGCAGCCCTTTTGACTCGAGCTGCTCTTCGAAGGCGCGCTTGACATCGGCGCTGCCGACCGCGCTGCAGGACTTGCCGGTACAGACGAAAACGTGGCGCGCAAGAGGCGCCGCGATGACCGGCGCCAGTTTCTCAAGGTGTTCCGGATCATCGATGAACTTCCGTTCGCTCATAGCACAATGCTAATCGCCCGCGCCGCCGGCACGCAAGCCAAACGCTCCGTGCGGGTCATAAGATTTCTTTGTATCAAGGCCTTTTCGCTTATAGAATTTGCTATCAATCGCGGGCTGATTTGTTGTATATTGATAGCTTCGGGCGATGGCGGCAAACCTTTTCATACATATTTCGGTCGGCAGTGAAAAGCGGACGGAGTTCTTCTCCGATGAGCGCATCACTATCGGTTCGTCCGAAGCCTGCGATATCCAGATCCATTCAAAGGACGTTTCGGCTGGCGGAACGTGGTTGGAACTCGAACTTACCGAGAACGTCTATCGGATCATCAACGTCCATCCGGATCTGCGATTTGTTGACACTTCGGGCCAGACCGTCAGGCGCTATGTCGCGATCAGCGACGGCGACAAGATCGCGGTTGACGGAACCGACATCTCTTTCTCTTTCTTCGCGCCTGCTACCCGCTCCTCGTTGATCACTACCCGGCGCGACACGCACGTCGCGCAGTTCATCGAGGAAGCCGCGATCGAGTCGGCCGCGTCGCCGAAGCGGGACGATGCCAAGGTATTTCTAAAGGAATTCGTCCGCGAACTTCTGCGCGAGGTTAGCCTGACGTCGAAACTGATCGCGCTTGTTTTGCTGATCGGCTTCGTCTCGGGAATTTTCTATCTCGGATTCGCCGTCAATCGCGAGCTCAAGAAGAACCGCGAGCAGGCGCAGCAACAGAGCGAGTTCATACGGAAACTCGAAGAACGTCTCGGCCAGACCTCCGACCAGATCGGCGAGATCGACAAGACGAACAAGGAAATGCTCAAGACCGTTTCGCTCGCGCCGAACCTGCGGGTCGAGTACGGCAACGGCGTGTGCCTCATCGTCGGCGTTTATGATCTTGTCAGCAAGCAGAACGGAAAGACCCTGCGTTATCCGGAAGTCCAGCCGGTTCAGACGAATCCGTACGAACCGGCCCCCGCCGAAGACCAGATCCCGATCGACCGTCCGGTCGGCCTGACGACCGAAGGCAATGGGACGCCGATCGAGTATGATTTCATCGGCACAGGGTTTCACGTCGGCGGCGGATATCTTCTGACAAACCGTCACGTTCTCCGGCCGTGGGAGGAGGACGAACTCGTCAAACAAATGATCCGAGACGCAAACGGCCAAGCGCGGATCAAAAAACTACTTGTCTATTTTCCGAACAACAGGCAGCCGTTCCCGCTCAAGGAACGCCTTGTCGCAGCGCGCGAGGATATCGCGGTCGCATCCATCGATCCGTCCCAGGTCACCCCGGATATGCCCGCGCTTCCGCTCGCAGTCGATTCGGAAGCGATGACGGTCGGCAAGACTGTCGTTTCGATGGGCTATCCGAGCGGTCCCGATCGTCTCCTGGCAATGTTCGATGACACCGAGGCGCGGAGCATCAACGCCAGTTGTCGAGGCCTGCGGCAGTGCATCATCGGATTCCTGGCGAAGAATCAGCGCATCGTGCCGCTACTGACACAGGGCGCGATCACCGACCTCGACGCGCGCCGTATAGTCCACGACGCGAAGACGGCCGAGGGCGGTTCCGGTGCGCCGCTGTTCGGTCAGAACGGAAAGGTCATTGGTGTGAATTTCGGGATTTTCACCGAAAACACAGCGGCGAACATGGCCGTCCCGATCAGTTTCGCGATCGATCTTCTGCGCCGCAGCGGCTGGAAATCCGCCGAAGAGATCCAGGCCGAATCCACGACCGCGGCCAACGTCGCTCCTTCGCCCTCACCGACCGCGAAATAGAGTCCGCTTCCCCGCCGCCGCCCGGCTTTGCTTTTCACGCACGGATTCACTATGTTGGTAGCTTGGCCCGCGTTCCGGCGACCGGGTTTTTTCTATTATGGAAAGTCTTGTCTTCTCGAACATGCTGCACCGGCCCGCGCGAACCGTCGTCTCCGTGCTCGGCATCGCGGTCGGCGTCCTGCTGATAGTTTTCACCATCGGTCTATCGAACGGCTCGATGCGCGAGCGGGCGACGCGCGAGGCGAACGTCGGCGCGGAGATCTTCTTCCGCGGTTCGGGATCGATCGGGCTCAGCGGATCGGAAACGCTTCGGCTGCCGGTTTCGCTGAAACCGGAACTTGAGAAGATCGAAGGCGTGCAGGCGGCGATCCCGATCGGACAGAACTCGGTCAAGGCCGATACCGCCACCGGAAGCCGCCTCATCGACGGCGTCGACCTCGATGAATACGCGCCGATCGCCGGACTCCGCATCGTCGAGGGCCGGAAATTCTCGAACGACGCCGACGAGGCCGTCGTCGACACGGGCTTCCAGAAGCAGAAGAATCTCAAGATCGGGGACAAGACGGAGATCTGGGACAAGCAGTTCACCGTCGTCGGAACGTACGAACCGGCCGCCGGGGCACGCATCAAGATCCCGCTCAAACGAATGCAGGAGCAACTTGGCAGCGAAGGACGAGCCGCAGCTTTTCTCGTCAAGGTCAAGACCGGATTCACGCCCGATCAGGTGGCCGAGAACATCGGCCGGAAATTCCCCGAAAACCAGATCATCCTGACGTCGCAGCTCGAGGAACTATATATGCAGGGCATCCCGGCGCTCAACGTGTTCCTCAACGTCGTCATCGGCGTCGCGGCCGTCATCTCGGCGCTCGTCATTCTTCTCACGATGTACACGACCGTCACCGAACGGACGCGGCAGATCGGAATCATGAAATCACTCGGGATGAGCAACCCGCAGATCGCCCTGACGATCGCCAAGGAGGCGCTGCTGATCAGTTTCTGCGGCATCGTCGCCGGCGTCGTGCTGACCGTCGCGCTGCGGTTCGCGCTCGGCCGGCTGACGACGCTCGAGGTCGAGATCAGTCCCGTGGTCCTTCTGATCACGCTCGTCGTCGGGCTGTTCGGAGGCGTCCTCGGCGCGATCTATCCGGCAATGAAAGCCTCGCGCCTCGACGCCGTCGAAGCGCTCAGCTACGAATGATCGGGATGTCGGATTTGCGATTTTGGATTTGGGATTTGGGATTTTGGATTTTGGATTTTGGAATCTGAAATCTGGAATTGGAATCTGGAATTTGGAAT
>CAZARD010000001.1:78860-92753 GCA_964487505.1 uncultured Blastocatellaceae bacterium
TTGGATTTTGGATTTTGGAATCTGAAATCTGGAATTGGAATCTGGAATTTGGAATTTGGAATTTGGAATCTTGACTCTGGAATTCGGAATTCGGAATCCGGATACTTTGAATCCCAAATCCGAATTCCGAATTCCCAAATCCAATCTCACGGTCTTGCGTCGGGCAGTTTCGGCATGTCCCCGGACTTGTAACGCGGCAGAAGTTCGTCGCGCATCGCGAGTTCATAAACGGCGGCGGCGATGACGATCGCCGATTTTTTGACGTCGTCCTCGATGATCCGTTCGTAAGTATCGAGGTTCGTATGCCAAGTATGCGTGCCGTACTCGATCGGATCCTGCATCACGCCGATCCCCGGAAGGCCGGCCTGGTTGAAAGACGTGTGGTCGGATCCCCCGAGGCCGCGGCTTCGGCCGTTCATCACCCCGTAAAACCCGTAATCCGAGAATGACGACAGCGCCTCGCGGAGTACCGCGGCGGCTTCCGGCGGACCGAAAACGGACATCCCGCGGGCCTTGCCGGTTCCCGAATCGATGTTGAAATAGCCGCCGAACTTCTCGTATCCCGGCAAAGGCGTTTCGAACGAACCGAAATGCTTCTTGACATACGCCTGCGAGCCGAGCAGTCCCTGCTCTTCGCCGGACCAGAGCGCGACGCGCACCGTCCGGCGCGGTTTGACGCCGATCGCTTTGAGGATGCGCGCGGCCTCCATCATCACCGCGCATCCGATCGCGTTGTCGGTCGCCCCGGTCGCGGCGTGCCACGAATCGAGGTGCCCGCCGAGCATGATCACTTCGTCCTTTTTGTCTGAACCCGGGATCTCGGCGACCGTGTTGTACGACGTCGCGCCTTCGGGTATCGTCCTGTTCCGTATGTCGAACTCAAGGCTCACCGCGCGGCCCTCGTCCGCCAGGCGCCAGATCCGGCCATAATCTTCATTTCGCATCACGACCGTCGGAACCGTCTTCGTGACATCGAACGTGCGGTTATTGAACGCCCGGATCTGACCGTGCTCGCGGCCGGCGTCGTTGATCCGCACCGCGACGCGGTTCGCGACGAGAAACGCGTCGAGTTGTTCCGCGACCTGCTGATTCGTCAACTGTCCCGGCACCGGTGCCGGCGGCTGGTTCATTCGCGGCGGCTGTTGGGGGGCGTTCTGTTCAAACCGTTGCTTGAGCGTCGCGTCATCAAGCCGCTTCGCCGGCGCCGAGATGTTGACCGGTATGAACGCCGGCTTCCCGACAAGGACGATCTTGCCGCGGACCTTCGCCTTGATGCTGTTGAAATACGCCGTCAGCGCTTCCTGGGTCGGCGGGATCGGAAAATTCGGATTGCTCGGGTTCGGCTTCGTTGGGATCTGCAATAGAACCGCCGGCGCAATAACCGGACGGCGCGTTCCAGGCGTCCACGCGAGCACCTCGAAGACGAGCGAATCCTTGACCGGCGCGTTGATGAAGCCCGACGCGCGCTCGTTCACCCAACCCGGATGACCGAATTCCCAAGGTTCGAGCGCGCCGTTCTCGAGTCCCCATTTCGCCATCTCGGCGATCGCCCATTGGCCGGCGGCCTTAAGGCTCGGCGAGCCCGTCAGGCGCGGGCCGTAAAGATCGGTCAGGACCTGGAGCGTCTGCATTATCTTCGAGTTCTCCATTCCTTCCTTGCGGATCTTGGCGTGGGTTTCGTCACGCGTTTGAGCGGCGGCTGGAATGACCGACTGCGCGGCAAAGCAAAAAAGCAGCAAAAAGACGATGATCGTTTTCTTCATAGTTCTGGGTTTTCGTATGGAATTCTGAACATCATCCAAGACGGGATACGCGCTTCGCGGGTTTCAAAAGATTTTCTAAGGCTTCCGTTCGATCAGCGTGAACCCTTCGGGTACGAACTCGATCGAAACGAGACGGCGGGCGCGCGTGCCCGCGTCCGAAGGCGCGAGCGTGATCACCGCCGGGGCCGGCCGCCTTGGCGTTCCGCAGGCGAACTCGGCCCCGGCCATATCGTCGACGAACGACGTCAACTCGACGGCTTCGAACGAAGCGCTCGAGAGCGTCAACTGACCATTCGGCGTGGCGACGAACACGTTTATTTTGGGGAAAAGGCATTCGACGGTCTTGATCACGCCGATAACCCGCGTCTCGCCGGGTTTCGGTATCCGCAACGCGAGATTGATCGCTTCGTTTATGGCCCGCGCCCGGCGCCTCGCAAGTTCGGCCTCGTCGAGCGGCGCATCGGTCACGATTTCCGAATTGGCGCCGCGCCGATCCTTGAGCGATGCGAGCTGCGCCTCGAACGAATTCAGGCGCACGAGCGTGTTCTCGGCGTAAAGCCGCATACGCTTTTCGCCGGCGGTCCGGATCAGCGCGAGGACTATCCGGCGGGCATTCGCGAAATCGCGGTCGGCGATCATCAGCTCCGCGTGCCGCATCCGATACCAGAAAGATCCCGGCGCGATGCGCAGCGCGACGCGCATCAGATCGATCGTTTCCGTCACGCGTTCGTTTCGGACCGAGTTCAGAAAGGCAATCAGTTCGTAACTGTCGCCGAACCTCGGTGCGAGTTCGATCGCTTTCAGAAGATTCGCCCGGGCGCGCTCGGCAGTCGCCGGATCAAAAAACGATGATAGCCCGAACTCCGTGGTCTCCCGTGCGATCAGCGAAGCCGCCGACGCGAAATACGACCGATGGTCGCTCGGATCCGCAGCGATCGCCGAAGCGTACAGACGGTCGGCCGCGCCGAATCGGCGCTCCGCGTCGCAGATCAATGCCTCGATAGTCATCGACGCCGCACGCACCGGCGCCTTAACCAACGCCGACCGCGCCTGCCCCAACTGCCCGAGCCCGAGAAGGATCTCGGCGTCGATCAAAGCCTGCTCAGACAATGCGACTGGCTCGGGATCACCGGTCGTCTTCGTGAATTCGACCGGGAACGTCCGGGCCGAATCGGCGACGAGCGCCGATCCCAATTCTGCGAGTCCGGTGCCGAACGAGTCGCGCAGCGCGAGCTCATCGGGCTTTCCGGCGTCAAAGGCCGCGAACAAAGCGGCGAACCGACCCGAACCACGGCGCAGAAGCGATCTGACGACGGCCGCCGCGCGAAGCTCGAAGATCGCGGCCCCCTCGGCCGTCTGACTGTTAGCGGACCAGTGGTCGGTCGCCATCAGTTCATCGATACCGAACGGGCGCGGCCTTTCGAGCCGCGCGAGATCCGCCCGTGAACGATCGACGCGGCGAAATGCGGCAAAATGCGCCGCAAGTCCCGTGCGGAGCCAAGGGGGCGCGGCCGCCGTCCCGAGTTCGTTGTCGATCAACAGCCTGACGAAAGCCTTGTAGGCGTCGCGTTCGGCCGCCTCGTCGCCCCAACGGAAGACGATGAACCGCGTCAGCTTTCCGTCGACGAAGAAACTGTCGCCAGCCGAAAAGCGCTTCAGCCGGTCCGGGTCCTTGACCGCCACGACACGTAGCGGAAAAGGAAGTTCGAAACGCCGTTCCGGGTCGAGCGCGCGCAGACCTTGCCGGATCGATTCGAAGCCGTCGGCGGCGTCGCGAAGTTCCTCGGATTCGAGATCTCCGGCATAGACGATCCCGTCCATCTCGATCCATCGCCCCGAATTATCCCCACCGAGCACCCGCGCGCCGCAGGCCGCGAAAACGATGAGCGCAAGAATGAACGGCGAGATACGCATTTACGATGATTGTACGGACCGGAAGGTTTGGATACAACGGACGCTTCGCGAGTTGCTTTTTGCGGGCGTCCGGCGCTTGCGATAAGATGCAGATATGCCCAATTCCGGACTTGCCGAGATCTATTTCATCGCGGGAATGATGGTCCTGATACTGATCGTCTGCGCCGTCGCGGTGTACGCGTTCTTCAAGACCTATGCCAAGGAAAAGCGTGACCGCGAACAGCGCGAATCGGAAAGGAAGCAGGAGTAGAAATGCACTCGAACGTTCTTGCGGCGGAAGAGGCCGCGCTTGTCATCGTCGATATTCAGGAAGCCTTCCGCGGCGCGATCCGGGACTTTGATCGGATCGCCGAGCGGGCCTCGGTCGCGGCCCGCGGATTCGGGATCCTCGGCCTGCCGGTGATCGTCACCGAACAGTATCCGAAAGGCCTCGGCCGGACGGCCGCCGAGATTCTCGAAGGCCTGCCCGAATCGGCCGAAATCGTCGAGAAATCGGCATTCAGTTCGTGCGGCGCGGCCGATTTTCTCGTCGCGCTGACGACGACCGGCGCGCGTCAGATCGTCGTTTGCGGCATCGAGGCCCATATCTGCGTCAATCAGACGGTGCACGATCTGCTAGATTCCGGATTTCACGTGCATCTGCTGACCGATGCCGTCGCCTCGCGCGCGACGGCGGACCTCGAAGCGGGCAAAGCGAAGATGTTTTCAAGCGGCGCGGTTCCATCGTCGGTCGAGATGGCCCTGTTCGAACTGATGCGCGATTCGAAGCACGAGCAATTCAAGGCGATCCAGAGCCTGGTGAAATGATTCCCCGCGTGAGCGGCAACTCAGGTCATTCGACATTCGGGCTTTTCCCTTTTCGCTTCTTTCTAACTAATATCTAACTCACGTTATGGAGCTACTTTCGACACTCAACCCTCAGCAACGCGAAGCGGTAACGACGACCGAAGGGCCGGTTCTCGTGCTTGCCGGCGCGGGATCGGGCAAGACCCGCGTGATCACGGTCCGCGTCGCTTACCTGATCGCCGAAAAGCAGGTCGCGCCGCACAATATTCTCGCGGTAACGTTCACCAACAAGGCCGCCGGCGAGATGCGCGAGCGCGTCGAACACTTACTCGCAGGGCAAAAACTGCAGTCCGCGCCGCTCGTGACGACTTTTCACTCGCTGTGCGTGCGGATTCTGCGCCGCGATATCGAAGCGCTCGGCGAAGGATACAAGAAGTCGTTCACGATCTACGACACCGACGATTCGCTGAAGGTCATCAAGGCCGCGCTCAAGGAGATCGGCTTCGACGAGAAGCAGCTCGCGCCGCGGATCATCCTGAGCGCGATCTCGAACGCCAAGAACCGCGGCGAGAATTTTGACGATTACGCCTCGAAGATCGAGTTCACGGACGAACGACGGCAGGCGATCTCGCGCGTTTACAGAATCTATGAAGAGCGTCTCCGGAACGCGAACGCGCTCGATTTCGACGATCTGCTGATCAAGACCGTGCGTTTGCTGCGCAACGACCAGGATGTGCGCGCGAAGTACAATGACCGGTTCAAATACATCCTCGTCGACGAGTACCAGGACACCAACCCTCTGCAGTTCTCGCTGATCGGCTATCTGACCGAAAAACAGCAGAACATCTGCGTCGTCGGCGACGATGCCCAGAGCATATACCGTTTTCGTCAGGCCGACATTCGCAACATCCTCGATTTCGAGAAACACTATCCGAACGCGAAGACGGTCCTTCTCGAGCAGAATTACCGGTCGACGCAGACGATCCTCGACGTCGCGCACGCGATCATTGAGAACAACACCGAGCAGAAAAAAAAGAAGCTCTGGACCTCGAATCCGGGCGGCGACAAGATCTTCTATTTCCAGGCATTCGACGGCGACGGCGAGGCGCGATTCGTCGCTTCGCAGATCGAGGAAGTCAGGCGACGCGATCCGCGAAAGCGCGTCGCGATCCTGTATCGCACGAACGCCCAGTCGCGGCTTTTCGAAGAGGCGCTGCGGCGCTACCGAATCGACTACAACATCGTCGGCGGGTTCTCATTCTACGAGCGCGCCGAGATCAAGGACGTCATCTCGTATCTCAAACTCGCGCTGAATCCGTCGGACGACCTCGCTTTGCTGCGCGTCGTCAACACACCCGCGCGCGGTCTCGGCAAGACATCGCTCGACGAACTGACGATGCGCGCCCGGACCTTCGGGAAATCCATCTGGGAGACGATGTCGATCATCACTGATCCCGAATTGAACGAACGCGTCAACCTGACGCCTCGCGCGCTCGAGGCGATGCGCCGTTTCCGGGCGACCATCGAATCGTTGTCGAAAAAGATCGGCGACGCGGGCCAGACCGGCCGGCCGGTTTCGGAGGCGGTCGTCGCGGCGATCGAGGATTCCGGTTACGCGGCGATGCTGAGGGCCGAAAACTCCGACGAGTCCGCGGCGCGCCTCGAGAATCTCGAGGAACTCGTCAACGCGGCGGTCGATTACGACAAACAGGAATCGAACGGGATGCGCGACTTCATCGATCACGCCGCGTTGACGTCCGACACGGACAAATACGACCGCAACGCATCGGTGACGATGATGACGGTCCATTCCGCGAAGGGCCTCGAATTTCCGGTCGTATTTCTTGTCGGTTTGGAGGACGGCATCTTTCCGCACTCGCGTTCGATCAATGACCCGCAGGAACTCGAGGAAGAGAGGCGGCTCGCGTACGTCGCGATCACGAGGGCCGAACATCTCTTGTTCGTGACGCATTCGATGCGCCGGCGCGTGTACGGCGAGGAGATGGCGGCCGAGCCGTCGCAGTTCCTAAACGAGATGCCGATCGAATTGATCAAGGACCTGTCGCGCGGATCGAGTTGGCTTTCGTTCAAGCAGAGCGGGCTCGCGAAATCGAACAAATACGCGGTCTCGGCGTTACGCGGCGAGAACCGGTCCGAGAAGCCGAAGAACCTGTACACCGGAAAGACATACAATTCGACCGACGCGATCGCCGAGTTCTTCAAGCAGAAGAAGATCGAAACTCCGCCCGCGGCGGAAGCGAAACCTCTTTCCGGCTTCGACAAGCTCAAGGCGCAGGCGACTCCGAAAACCGACAAGCCCGAACCGAAAGGGTTCACTCCCGGCGCCCACGTGCGGCATCCGAAGTACGGTCGCGGACTCGTCCTTCGGCGCGAGGGCACCGGCGACAACGTCAAACTGACCGTCAGCTTCGCCGGTTTCGGACAAAAGAAGCTGATCGAGAAATACGCGAACCTTGAACCGGCGTGATTCCAATTGCGATTTGCGATTTGCGTCAATCCGTAAGAGTTACGCGTTGACGCGTGAAAACCGTTTCAAATTTTGAACTCCTGAATGTCTTCAGCCGCGGAGGTTTCGAGTTCGCTCTTTCGCGGCTGAATTGCCCTTTCAAATCATTTCACGCCTCTGCGGCAACCTCGCACACCGCTCGCATCATCTCGGTGAGAAAGCACTACGCCCTCGTGTGCAGTTTCGCGAGGCGCAGTTTCCGAAATCGTTCTCGTTTCAAGGATGGAAAACTTATGAAAACCAAGGCTTTTCTTGCGATCGTGCTGTTGTGCGCGATCAACGTCCCGGCGCAGCTTCGCGCCCCGGTCAGAACCGTTCCGGCAGCCCAATCCCCAAAAAGCTCCGCCGAACAACTCCCGATCCGCCGCGTGATTCTTTATTCGAACGGCGTCGCGTACGTCGAACGCCGCGGCATCGTTTCCGGCGCCGCCGAGATAAATCTGTCGTTCAAGCAATCGCAGGTCGATGACGTCCTCAAGTCGATGGTCGTCCTCGACCTCGGAAAAGGTAGCAAGATCGGCGCCGTGTCGTACAATTCGTCGGCTCCCGTCTCGTCCCAGATGGCCGAGATCCCCTTCTCGATCGGGCCGATGACGGGCGACGGCGGCGGACTGGCGGGCGTTCTTGCCCAACTGCAGGGCGCTAAGGTCGCGGTCACATCGGCGAAAGGCGCCGCCTCCGGTTCGATAGTCACGGTCGAGCGCAAACAGGTCCAGGGCGAGAAAACCTCGACCACGGCAAGCATTTTGGTTATCGCATCCGAAACTGGCGAAATCTCGAGTTTCGACCTGACGGATGTCAAAAGCGTCAAATTGCTCGACGAAGGCACGCGCCGCGATCTGAACGAGTTTGCGTCCGCGGCCGCGTCCGCCCGCCGTCGAGACGCGAAGACCATCACGATCACGTCGGACGGTTCGGGCGCGCGCGAGATGATCGTCAGCTACACGATCGCCGCCCCGATCTGGAAAACGACATACCGCGTCGTGCTCGACGAGGCCGGAAAACCCTTTTTCCAGGGATGGGCGATCGTCGACAACATCAGCGACGAGGATTGGCAGGATGTTCAGCTCTCGCTCGTATCAGGCTCTCCGATCTCGTTTGTCCAGCCGATCCAGAAGCCTTTCTACCGATATCGCCCGGTCGTGCCGATGCCGCGCGATCTGCAGCTCAGCCCACAGGTCTATGAGCCGGGTTTGGGTCCGGGATCTACCGTCAACAGCAGCGAGACCAAGCTCAGCACGAATATTACCCAACAGCAGATCCAGAACCTTCCAATAAACGGCCGAAACGTCACGCAGTTGCAGGTGACGCCAAGCCAATACGCGACCGTCGACGTCACGTCCAACGAGGCCAGCAACTTCCGCAGCGTCGACCGGACCTCGGTCAGCGACGCGCTTCAGAATTCCTCGGAGACCTACCGCAACACGACCGTCGGCGAGGAGATCGGCGATCTTTTCGAATACCGGATCGAGCAGCCCGTCACCGTGATGCGCGACCGTTCGGCGCTGATCCCGATCATCCAGACCAAGATGGACGGTGAACGGGTCACGGTCTACAACGAGACCGTCCGCCAGGACCGGCCGTTCAGCGGTGTCCTGCTCAAGAACAACACCGACCTGACGCTCGAATCCGGAAGCCTGACGGTCCTCGATTCCGACGCCTACGCCGGCGAGGCGCTGATGGATCGGCTCAAGGCCAAGGAACAGCGTCTGATCTCGTTCGCGCTCGATCTCGGAACGCACGTCCGCGTCCGCAACGATTCCGACCGCGAGCCGGCTAAGATCATCAAGGTCGTCAACGGCGTCTTCCAGGTCCATTACTTCCAGACGAGCGTCAAACGATATCAGATCACAAACCAGACCGGACGCAAGAAGGTGCTTTACATCGAATATCCCGTGAAGGACGGATGGACGCTCAGCGACGATTCGCCGAAACCGGACTACACGACGCAGAAGTATTATCGATTCCGCGTCGAACTGAACGGATTCGAAGAAAAGGAACTCAAGATCACGGTGCGTCAGGGAATGGCCGACAACTATCAGCTTTACTCGCTGACGCGAAACGATCTGCAACTCTTCGTCTCGCAGCGTTACATCAACGAGGAAACCCGCGCGAAGCTCGAAAAGATAATCGATCTTCGGATGCGCCTCGCCGAGATCGAGCAGAAGCTCGAGAACTTCGACGACGAGGTCGATTCGATCGAGTCCGATCAGAAGCGCCTGCGCGAGAACATCGAGGCGCTTTCCAAGACGCCTGAGGCAAAAACGCTGATCGCGCGGTACATTCAGAAGGCCAATGATCAGGAAACACGTCTCGAGGAGATGGAGAAAGAGCGAAAATCGCTCGAGGCCGAAAAGACGAGGCTGACGACCGAGATCGCGCAGGCGATCCGCGCGTTCTCGATCGAATAGGCAATGAAACAAGAAACGGCGGGCCTTTCGGATTCGACGATCCGGAGGGTCCGCCGTTTTTGATGTCCCGGTCGGTTCTCGGTCGGCGATCAGGGGCAGTTGATAGCTATCTGATAACAGCTAATCCCAATTGCGCGATAAGATGACTTAACCGCTTTTCGGCACGAATTGCGCGAATTCCCACATATTGTTCTGTGTTTTGTTCGCGAAATTCGTGAAATCCGTGGCAGAATTCTTCAAATGCGTGATCCGGGCTAATGGCTGGTTCTTGATCGATCGCTTGATCGCTGTCTTGACGAAAAACTGACTCGGGCCGATCGCCCGTGCGGCGCGGCCCTTCATTCACCGCGCATCGCGGTCACCGGATCGAGGTTCGCGGCACGCGCCGCCGGATACATTCCGGCGACGAGGCCGATCGCGACCGACGTCAGGAAGCCGGAAAGGATTGCCCAAAGCGGGACCACGGTCGGGAAGCTAACGAGAAACCGGATAAGGAACGCAAAGGCGAGCCCAATGAAGATCCCGGCGAGACCGCCGATGCCCGTCAACGTCATCGCCTCGATCAGGAACTGAAGCAGCACATCGCTCTTCCGGGCTCCTAGAGCTCGCCGAATGCCGATCTCGGCCGAGCGCTCGGTGACCGAGACGAGCATGATGTTCATCACGCCGAGGCCGCCGACCAGAAGACTCGCAAGGGCGATCGGAACGACTATCAGGGCCAGCCCGGCGATCGCCTGATTGACGATCGTAAACACCTGTTCGGCGCGATTCACGCCGAAATTGTTCGGCGCGCCGGGCGCCACGCCGCGCCTCTGGCGAAGCAGCGACGTGACCTCGTCGGTCGTTTCGTCAACCTTTCCCGGCGCCGCGCGAACGACTATCGCCGTGCCTTCGATCTCGGGATAGAGCTTGAGAGCCGTATCGAAAGGAACGTAAACCGTCCTGAGGTCGATCTCATCGCTGCCGATGACGCCCTGGCCGGCCGGATCCGCAAGGACGCCAACGACACGGAAAAGGCGCCCGTCGATCTTGATCTCTTTGTCGATCGGGTCCTCGTCCTCGAACGCCTGCCGAGCCACACCGTTGCCGATCACGGCGACGTGCGCCCGGGCGCGCCGCTCGGACTCGACAAAGAACCGGCCTTTCTCGATCGGGACCGAGACGATCTGCGGGAAATTCTCCCAAACTCCCAGGATCAGAGGATTATAGGCGTCTCGGGACCTGTAATTCAGTTTCGGAGGATTCCCCGTCGGGCCGTAGCTGCCGCGGATCTTCTGCGGTGAAACTCCGATCGGCGTCGGCAGTTGGGCAACCGCGAGCGCGTCCTCATAGGTCAGGTCCTTTCGCTGGCGTTCTTCGGCGGTCGGACGGTCGAACGACGGCCCGATCTTTTCTTCCTTGGTGAACCAGACGGTGTTCGGAGCGGAATTCTCGGTGACTTCGGCAACGCGCTGCGACAGCCCGGTGAGGATCGCTCCGACCATCGAAACGACCGCCGTGCCTATGACAACGCCCGTAAGGGTCAGCGCCGCGCGCAGTTTATGCGAGCGGAGCGAGCCCCAAACGGTTTCAAGAGTGTCGCGGAAAAGCTGTCGGTTCAGGTTCATTCGGTATCAAATCAAAACCAAAACTGAGCTCATTCGCTCCGGAGTGCCTCGATCGGATCGAGCCGCGAGGCTCGACGCGCCGGAAGCACGCCGAAAACTATCCCGACCGCGCACGACAGCGCGATCGCCGCGAACACGGCGCGCACCGGCAAACCGACCGGAAAGCCTGTCAAAAGGGCGGCGAGTTTAACCACGACGAACGCCAGCGCGAGTCCTATCATCCCGCCTATCAGCGTCAGCAACGTGGCCTCGAACAGGAATTGCGTCAATATGTCGCGGCGGCGCGCGCCGATCGCGATCCGGATCCCGATCTCCCGCGTTCGTTCCGTGACCGACGCGAGCATCATGTTCATCACGACGACGCCGCCGACCACGAGCGCGATCATCGTCAATGGATAGGTGATCGTCGCGACCAACCCGGTAAGCGTCGAAGTGAATGCCTGTACGCTTTTGGCCGTCGTCAGACTGAAATCGTCGGCATCGTTCGGTCCGAGTTTCCTTATCAGCCGCATTCCGACGCGGACCATTTCCTCGGTTTCGGCGACCGAAAGTCCGGATTCCGGCCGCGCCCGCGCAAGGATCGACATCGAACGCGAACGGCTGCCGAAGATCCGCCCGAAGGTCCCGAGCGGAATCTGCACGAACGCGTCCTGCGAGGCACCGAACGCCGATCCGCGCGGTTCGGCGACGCCGATCACCGTGTACGGCAACTGTCCGATCCGGATCTCGCTCCCGACCGGCTCGCTCGTTGGGAAAAGTTCGTCGGCAATGTCGGTTCCGATAACCGCGACGTTCGATCGGTAGTAGTCGTCGGTCGGTGTGAATTCCCTTCCGCGCGCCAGCTTGATGGACGTCAGCGACGTGATGTTCGGCGTCACTCCCTGGATGCCGATGCCCTGAATGGTCTTCTCGCCGCGGCGCACCGGCAGTCCGGCATCTACCTGAGCCCCGATCTCGAGCGTCTCGTCAAAACGCCCTCGGAGCAGTTCCATTTCGTCGGCCAGAATATCCGGCCGGCGGGCGAGCGCGGTCACGAATTCCTGTCCGTCGCCCGAAAAATCCTGGAATGCCGCCTTGTCGACGCGGACGACGTCGGGAGCGAAGTTCGCGGTTTGGGAAACAATGAAATTTCCGACGCCCTCGAGCAGGGCCGAAACCAGAGCGACGACGGCGACGCCGATGACGATGCCGATGACGGTCAGGAAAGAACGGAGCCGGTGCGCGCGCACCGAATCCCAGGCGACCCCTAGAAATTCGCCCGATCGGGCCAAGACACTCTTTACTTGCGCGAACACGCTGATCCCCCTTGCTTACTCGATGATAGAACTTCGGCCACGGAACGCAAAAGAGGCGGACATAAACTTCGTCCGGATGCCAAGAAACCGCTCTAAAAGCCCTCTGGGCAAAGCCGTTTGCGGTCTTTCGGTCTCCGACGTCATCTTTAGTTTTGACGGCGATACGGGTCAGAGCCAAACCGCGATAATGTAGGATTTTACGTTGTTAGGTTCAGACTGCAGGACCCTGTCGAAATCAGGTATCGCGTTTTGCGATTCGCCGATCATGAAATAAACGATACCGCGTTCGCTCAACGCGGCGACGTGGTCTGGATCAAGTTCGATGGCTTTGGAATAGCTTTCGATCGCGGGTCTGATCTCAAACTTGTCCCAAAGGGCTTTGCCCTGTTTGAAAAACTCGTCGGCTTTGACCTTGTTCGCAGCCGAAGGAACCGGCACAACCGATTTTACGCGCGGTTTTTCCGGTTTTGGAGTCGGACCCGTCTTTTGGGTAAATGAACCAACGACTCCCAGAACGCAGATCATCAGCACGAAGCCGATTCGTTTTTGGTCCATAAACCGGGATTACGCAATAAAGGCGAATCTTTTTGATAGTCGCCGTTGCGATCTTTGCGGGCTTTGCGCGAAGAACCGGCGTCCACTCGCCAAAAACGCATTTTCCCACGCAAAGACCGCAAAGGGCACAACGTCTGCAAGTCCGAAACTAATCAAGAATCCGCGATGGAAATCCTAACGCGTAATTTGGGATAAAAGAAAAGGGAATTATATACTTGACAAACCCACAGTATATAACCTATACTTGTTCATAGATCGAGGGATTTATGAATGACGAACAAATCAATTTAGCCACCTTAGCCCCGTACTTTGCTGACGCCGAGAAAGCCCGCGAACTTTTAGAAAACAAGCGGTGGAAAGACGGCGTTGTTTGTCCGCATTGTACCGCTAATCGCGTGTACAAACTAGAGCCGAAAGCCGACTCAAAGAAAGGCGGTCGGAAAGGGCTTTACAAGTGCGCGGAGTGCCGGAAGCAGTTTACCGTGACGGTCGGCACGATCTTCGAGGATTCCAAAATCCCGCTCAACAAATGGCTCTGTGCCATTCATTTGATTTGTTCATCCAAGAAAGGTATGTCGGCGCATCAGCTCCACCGATCGCTTGGCATAACTTACAAGTCGGCGTGGTTCATGGCTCACCGTATCCGTTACGCGATGACACAAGAGCCTTTGTTCGGCAAACTGAACGGCACTGTTGAGGTTGATGAAACTTAGGTTGGCGGCAAGTCCAAGAACATGCACAAAGCTGAACGCGAAAGACGCATTCAAGGCCGTGGAGCGGTGGATAAAGCCCCGGTTGTTACCTTGGTCGAACGCGGCGGAAAAGTGCGGTCTTTGCACGTCGAACATGTCACCGGCGAGAATTTGAAAGCTGCATTGATTGAACACGTGGAAAGGAACGCCCAGATTCACACTGACGAATCTGCATCGTATTCCTTTGTGTTAGGGGAATTTGCGGGTCATCATTCGGTCAACCACAAACGCGGTGAGTATGTTCGCGGACACGCGCACGTAAACACCGCCGAGAGTTGCCATG
>CAZARD010000002.1:0-69711 GCA_964487505.1 uncultured Blastocatellaceae bacterium
GTGTTTTTGAGGCAGCCGGCGTCGGCGGCCTCTTTTTTTGTTTCGGGCGTCGTTTTTGTCATTCGCCTCCAAATCTTTTATTCTCGAATCAGAGGCTCAACATCTCATCGAACAAGAACTATGAAGGAACAAGTGGTCATCGTTACCGGAGCAAGCAGCGGGATCGGCCGTGCGACGGCGTTGCTGTTTGCGAAGAACGGAGCGACGGTCGTCGCCGTCGGGCGAAATGAGAAGGAGTTGAACGCGCTTCGCGATGAGGCTCAGAAGAAGAAGGGAAGTCTTCGGGTTCATCTTGCCGACATACGTGAAACGACGCAGGTCGAACGCTTGGTGAACGATACCGTCGCCGCCTACGGCCGGATCGACGTTCTGGTGAACGCCGCGGGGATCATCGCCAACGGAACGATCGAGAACACGACGCTCGATGATTGGGACAAGATGTTGAACATCAATCTCCGCTGCGTGTTCTATCTTATGCAGAAATGCGTCCCCCATCTTGAGGCCGTCAAGGGCAATATCGTAAATGTTTCGAGCGTCGCTGGAACGCGATCGTTCCCGAACGTCCTGGCATATTGCGTCTCGAAGGCGGCCGTCGATCAGTTGACGCATTGCGCGGCGCTCGAGCTCGGCCCGAAAGGGGTGCGCGTCAACGCGGTCAATCCCGGCGTTGTCGTTACGAATCTTCATAAGCGCGGCGGAATGAACGACGAGGATTACGCGAACTTTCTCAAGAACTCCAAGAATACGCATCCGCTCGGCCGGGTCGGAGAAGCGAAGGAAGTCGCGGAGCTGATCTTCTTCCTGGCATCGGACAAGGCTTCGTGGATCACCGGCGCGACGCACGCCATTGACGGCGGCCGTGCGCAAACCTGCGCACGCTGAGCGTCTTCCTTTTTGAGCGATGAAGATTCAACTGCTGCCAAGCACAATCGAACCTGACGGATCGGCATCGGTGCGGCAGCACCTCGCCTGTCTCATTGTCGATGACACGGTGGCGATCGATGCCGGTTGTCTGGCTCAGTCGGCGACTCCGTATCAGCGGGAGAATGTGCGCGATGTAGTCCTGACTCACGCCCATCTTGATCACATCGCCGGCCTTCCGCTGTTTGTCGATGATCTCTTCGCAACGGTTGAACGGCCGATCCGGGTTCACGCGATCGACGAAGTCATCGAAGTCCTCGAACGCGACATCTTCAATTGGTCGGTCTACCCCAGATTTTCGGAATTGCATAACGACAACGGACCCGTGCTTGAGTATCGCCGCCTAAGTTGCGGGATTGACGTTGCCGTCCGGCATCTTCATCTGCGGCCGTTGAGCGTCAATCATAACGTGCCGTCTGTCGGGTTTATCATACGCGACGCACGGTCGACGGTTGTGTTGACGGGCGATACTGCGGAAATGGATGGTTTCTGGACCGAGGTCAACGAGATCGAAAACGTCGATTGCGTGATCGTTGAATGCGCGTTTCCGAACGAGTTGTCGGAACTCGCGGCGATCTCCCACCATTTGACGGCCGAAGGACTCGGTTCCGAACTGAGAAAGATCCGTCACGAATGTCCGGTTTATGTGATGAGCATCAAACCGGCCTACTTCGATACTGTAAAGAATGAACTTGAGAACTTGAATGACTCCCGGCTTAGGATCTTTGGATCCGGGGACGTGATCGAAATCTGACCTTCAAACGTCCTCTCGTTTGAAGTTGACGGGTTCGAACGAACTTTGTCGATGTTCTCCGACGAAATCATAAAGAACGACGCGACCGTTGGGCATTACTTCCTTGATCCTGAAGGTCCGCTCCGCGCGGTTTTTGCCTGGCATTAGTTCGGCTCGGAACGTGACCTTCATCTCCGGACGGGCCCAAACGCTTTCGCGAACAATTTTGCGGTAGAAGTTGCGAAGCAATCCCATAAATCAATCGTGCGGTTCTTCCTTTTTCTTATGTTTCGCGCCGCGCCCCGATGGCCGGAGTTTTTCTTCCGGTGCCGACTGCCCGATTTGACGCGTCGGAGGCGCGGTCGGTTTTCGGATATGATCGAAGATCGGCGATTTGGATTTTCGCTTCTTCGCGGCTGACATACGTAAGACGATACACTACGGGCGATTGACAAGTATAGCGGAAAAAACCAGTATTATTTAGTTTTTGGTTGGTTCGGCATCACGAAAAGTCCTGATGAGCAGAAGATTGACGATTTCCGAATCGGATCGCGCCGTGAAGGTCGCGCCTCCCGGCGGACGCCGGCCGTTCTGGTTGCCGGCGTCGAATTTCTATATGCTCGCCGCGGGGATCACGGTGGCTTCTTTCTTCCTGTTCTGGGGTATTCTTCACGACGGCGACGAAGCGATGCCCTGGATTCCGGCGGGCGTGGCCGCGGGGCTGATTCTGCTGAGCGCGGTCTTCCTTCGCGAGATCATTCTCAGGCGTTTCCGGCGACGTTACGTCGTCGCCGAACAAAGACTCGACCGGAATCTTGACCGCGCAAGGCTTGTAACAGTGCGACCGGCGACACGGGCGAAACTCAGCATCGAACGAAACGCCGAGATCGTCTCACGTTTGAAAAAGAAATCGGCAGCGGCGAAAACATTGATGCGCCTTTCGGAGGGACATCTCGAGGTCTTTGATTTCTGCGGCGAGTACCTTGATCTTGTCGATCGGGAATTGGTCAACGTTGCGACCGGTTCACCGAGGTTGGCGGCCTTTCGGCGCGGGAAAGAAGTTGCCGAAACGATCAGGCGCGACCACTTGCTTATCTGGGCCGAGATCGAATCGAAAAGGCTTACTAAAGAAGCCCAAAGCCGTGTTACAATTGCCGAAAAGATGGAAACGGCGCAACGCGCCCTCGACGTGCTCGTCACTGCTCTCGGACATTATCCCGATGAAGTCGCGTTGAACGACTCCCGCGCCGCCGTCAATGAACTGCTTTGTTCGATGCGCATCTCGCATTGGATCGAACAGGCGGAGCGTGCCGAATTCAAGGGAAATCACCGGCGTGCGATAAGTCATTACAAGGATGCGCTCTTCTTTATGGCGCGTGAAAGCGGTCACATCCGCGATGCGGACGCTTTGGCCGAACGGATCAATGCAGAGATCGATAGAATAAACGGGTTGCCGAGAAAAAAGTCCCGCGCAGCCGAACCCACAACCGACGATGATTAGCCAAAGATGTCCTAAATGCTCAAGCAATCGGATCCGGCGGGGCTACCGCCCGACTCCGATCTGGTCGAAGATCCTTTTCCGTTACCACCTACTTTGCGACAACTGTAATTGGGAATTCAAGGGGTTTGCGGTCCCGGGAACCGTGACGGCAAAGCCGCGCCGCCGACCCAAGGGCCCGAAGGAGGCGGAATCAACGGGCCGCAACTGATCGGCGGATTTGATCTTATGCGGATCCCGTTCGGATGGCCAATCGCCTGTCGTCTCGTGCTTCTTGCGGCATTGATCGCTTTGCCGGGCTTTTGCGCGACGGCCCAGTCGCCGGTGACGTCTGACGCTCCCGATGAACTCGACCTTATCCATCCCGGCGACCTTTTCGAGATCGACGTCCTTGGTAGCATTGAATTCGATTGGCGGGGGCGCTTATCGCCGGAGGGCTTCGTCGTTGGATATGAAGGCAGCGCGGAAAGCATCTTCGCCCGTTGCCGTTCGGCCGAATATCTGGCCCGCACCTTCGAAAAGGCGCTTTCGACGGTTCTTCGGGAACCGAAGGTGAACGTCAGAATTCTCGACACATCCGCGCGACCGGTTGCTGTCGTCTACGGAGCGGTTCGCGTTCCGCAGCGGTTTCAGATAAAACGGCCTGTGAACCTGAACGAATTGATCGTGCTTTCCGGAGGTTTTACCGATCAGCTCAGCGGCACCATCCAGGTCTTCCGTCCGAAAGATTCGGGTTGCGCGGCGCCGTTCGTTCCCGGGGCGGGCAACGAGTCGGGCTTTGCCGACATCAGTTTGTCGGGACTCCTGAAAGGCGATCCCGCGGCGAATGTCCGCATCTTTCCCGGAGATGTCGTGACGATCGGTGAGGCGGGGCCAGTGTTCGTCGTTGGAGGCGTGAACAACCCGAGGCCGCTGTCATTTCGCGAAGGTCTGACCTTGACGCGGGCGATCGCATCGGCCGGAGGACTGGCGAAGGATGCGCGGTCGAACGATGTAAGCATTTTTCGCAGGGGATCGGGCGCGCCGGTCACGGTCGATCTCGAGGCCGTCCGGCAGAGGAAGGCCGACGATCCGGTGCTTCAGAAGTTCGATATCGTTGATGTCGGACGCCGCGGTCGGGAGCGACGGCTCGCGCCGCTCAGCGAGACGTTGTCGGAGAATGGCTCCGATCTGTCGAGATTGCCGCTTCGGGTCATTGATTGACGCGGGGATTTGTGAAAAAATTACGATTTTGCTTGGGTTGCTTTTCATTAAGCCGGTATCGGTTAAGGAGTCCTGAGGTTTCAGGAATTGTCAATTATGGGAAAATCAAAGAAGTACAGCCGACGAACGGTCGCGCTCTTTTGGCTGCTGATCGTCGCGATCGTCATCGGGACCCTGATCTATCTTGAACAGATCGCGGTCCTTTACGTGCTCGCAACATTCGCTCTCGTGGCGCTTTTACTGATCGTCGGGTTCGCCGATCTTGAAAGCATTGGGCGGGACGACTCTGCCGCGTAACGGTCTATGAAGCGGTTCTCGCGCATTGTTGCCTCGCTGGTCTGCGTCGTCCTGTTGTCCGTTCTCGCGACGGCGGCGGAGTCTGCCGGCGCGAACGAACCGGGGCTCGATCGTTCATGGGCCAGGAGCCGGATACGGATCGACGCCTCCACGTCCCTTTTGCGCAATCCGGCTTCAATAAAGCCGGGCAGCGATGTGGCGGGCGCGTTGGAACGGAGTTTCGCGCAATGGACGCGTGTCACTGGGATCGAGTTCGTGATCGAATGGACGGACCGCCAATCGATAAGCCCGGCCGGGCGGTCCGGCGACGGCGTCAACCTCATCACGATCGCGCCGACGGCGGAAAATTTGGTCGCGCTCTCTTCTTCTGAAGATGAGGAAGGGATCACCGCGAACACGCGCGTCTTTTTCGGCCGCAGGTCAGAGATTCTCGAGGCCGATATCCTGCTTAATCCGACACAACAGTTCTCTACCGACGGGTCCTTCGGCACTTTCGATCTGCAGTCGATCCTGACGCACGAGATCGGGCATCTGGTCGGTCTCGAGCATAGTCCTGTGATCGGCGCAACGATGTACGAGCGCGATGCCCGGAACGGGATGTTCGGGCTGGACTCGTTCTCGAAAAGATCGCTTGCATCTTCGGATATCGCGGCTGCAAGATCGATCTATGCCAACGGCCGGTCGGGAGCGATCGTCGGAAAGGTTCCCCTTCAAATGCGAAAGCGCGAAACCGCAGTCTGGGCCGAGGATTCCTCGAGCGGGCGCGTGATCGCCGGAGTCTTTTCCGACGACACCGGAGCGTTCCGGCTCGGCGGTCTCGATCCCGGCGAATATCGGTTGTTTGCGCAAACCTACGGAGGGAAGGATCCGGTGTCCGCCGAAATCGGGACCGTTTCCGTCGGCGCCGGCAGAGAGTTCAGGATCGCGCGGCCGGACCTTTGGGGAGTTTCTTCCTTTCCGGCCGATTGCCTGGGTTTCGGCGGACAGTTCGGTGACCTTCCCATAGCGGTCAACCCCGGCGGTGTCTACAGCATCGGCATACGCGACAGCCACCCGTCCGTGAGCCCCCGGTATGCGCGGTCCGGAGCTACTATGATGGTGTTCTCTCCGGAAGGCGCAAAAGGGCATCGGCTCGGGCCGGACCTCACGATTTCCGACGCCACGTTCCGCGTTGACGAATTCGCAGCCGACGGTGAATATTCCGTGGCGGTCGGGTCAGACGATTCGGGTGTCAAATATTTCATTGGAATTCTGATCGTCGGCGAGGTAAACAACCCGTGGATGGTCGCAGATTTGAAATAACTTTTCGGGCCTGTTGGTTGCAAAAACAGACAAGTCGTGTCATATTGGGAATGCTCGCCTCCCCGGTGAGCATTGGTCACGAGGGGTGAGGACTTGTGACCTAGGGGCGATGGTGTGGGAGACATCGCCCTGTTTTATTTTTGGACAAACGTGATCCGGGTCGACTTGCCGCCTGCGAGCCGATCCGGCCATTCCGGCCGAATCCGAACAGCCCATAAATATGAACCTGAATTGCGCCCAACAATCGCCATCCCGGATTCTTGATGAGTTTCGAAATGCTTGACATTGCGCCCTTTGCGTTCTTTGCGTGGGACAATGCCTGTTTGGCGAGGGCCTGTCGATTTCTCGCGCAAGGCCCGCCACGATCGCGACTGCGAGAGTTATCAACATTAGCCCCATTGCGTAATCCCGGATGAATGCATTTTGCCGGGTGATCTGGCCCAATGCTTGACCTGCTTCCAATTTACCGTAGAATCTCTCTTGTTCCCGTCAGTTCATGGGGTTTGTGATCGACCGCCCCTTAAGCGTTTCAAAGATTTCCCCGGAGCGATCCGGTCATTTTTTTCGAACAAGTTATGGAGAACGGTAGAAAGCGTTGGTTTCGGCGCTGGATGCTCCAGGGGGTCAAGGAAATCGAAGGACCTCACGAGCACGAAGGGAAACATCCCCGGCATTCGTGGTGGAAAGTAATGTGCCTGACCGGCGTCGATTATTTCTCGACACTCGGTTACCAACCGGGCATCGCATTCCTCGCGGCGCAGGCACTGTCGCCGCTCGCGACTCTGGTTCTCGTTTGCCTGACGCTCTTCGGAGCGCTGCCGATGTATCGGCGCGTAGCCGAGGAAAGTCCCCACGGCGACGGTTCGATCTCGATGCTCGAGAACCTGCTCTCGCGTTGGAAAGGGAAGATGTTCGTCCTCGCGCTACTCGGGTTTGTCGCAACGAGCTTTATCATCACGATCACGCTCTCGGCCGCGGACGCGACCGCGCATATCATCGAGAATCCGTTCGTTGAGCATAACCTGAAGTTTCTCGACCACCGCGTTATCGTAACCTTGATCCTGATCGGATTCCTCGGTGCCGTTTTCCTTAAGGGTTTCAATGAGGCGATCGGCATTGCGGTCATCATCGTCGCCGCGTATCTTGCGCTCAACGTCGTCGTCATTGCGACCGGATTCTATGAGATCGCGACGCATCCCGAGGTTCTCGGGCGTTGGAAAGAAGCGCTTTATTCGCATCCCAACGTCAACGGCAGTTCTCTCGCGATGGTTCTCGCGGCACTGGTTCTCTTCCCGAAATTGGCGCTCGGGCTCTCAGGATTCGAGACCGGAGTGGTCGTGATGCCGCTCGTCAAAAGCGACGAGAACCCGAGCGAGTCGGATCTCGGGAAGGCTCGGATGAATTCTCCGACCGACTCCGCCGACGACTCAGAAACAAGGAAAATGCTTGCCGGCCGCATCGGAAACGGCAAGAAACTGCTGACCGGCGCCGCGCTGATAATGAGCTTCATGCTCGTCGGCAGCAGCACGATCACAACGATGCTGATCCCGGCCGAGAAGTTCCAGGTCGGCGGCGAGGCGAACGGACGCGCGATTTCTTACCTTGCGCATACTTATCTCGGCGACATTTTCGGAACCGCGTATGATATCAGCACGATCCTGATCCTCTGGTTTGCGGGCGCTTCGGCGATGGCGGGGCTCCTGAACATCGTTCCGCGGTACCTCCCGCGTTACGGGATGGCGCCCGACTGGGCACGCGCGACACGGCCTCTCGTCATCGTTTTCACGCTCGTTTGTTTCGTCGTGACGATCTTCTTTCAAGCCGAGGTCGATGCGCAGGGCGGTGCGTACGCGACGGGCGTGCTGATGCTAATGACGTCGGCCGCGGTTGCGGTCACGATCTCGGCCTGGCGGAGGAACGAACGGAAGTGGATCGGGTTCTTCGTCATCACGGCCGTGTTCGTCTATACGACTGTCGTCAACATCATCGAACAGCCGGACGGCATCAAGATCGCATCGCTCTTCATCGTCGGCATTGTCATCGCATCGTTCGTCTCGCGCGCACTCCGGTCGACCGAGGTCAGGATCGGACGGATCGAACTCGATGCGAAGGCACGCGAGTTCATCGACGATCTGACCCTTGGCGAGATCCGGATCGTCACGAACAGGCGCGAACGCGGCGACGTCGCGGAATACCGGTTCAAAGAGCACGAGAAACGGATCGACAATCATATTCCGGCGACCGATCCGATCCTCTTTTACGAGATAGAACTGGGCGACGCGTCCGAATTCAGCGGAACGCTAAATATTCGCGGGTACGATATCGACGGCTACCGCATCCTGCGGACCGAGGCGCCAGCCGTTCCGAACGCGATCGCCGCGTTCCTGCTGTTCCTGCGGGATGCGACAGGGAAGATCCCGCACGTCTACTTCGGCTGGAGCGAGGGGAATCCGATCCTATATCTGATTCGCTACATCATCTTCGGCGAGGGCGATACGGCGCCGGTCACGCGTGAGATCCTGCGTCAGGCCGAGGCTGACCCGGAGATGCGTCCGAACGTGCACGTTGGCGGATAGGATGCGTCGAGTTCGACCAGCGCGCCAAAATGCCCGAAGGCGGCGGCGGGTTAGCAAGGTTCCCGGCTGCTGAAAGAGGTCTATTCGCCGGCGTTCAGGATTCCGGGATTCTGTTCAAGAAAACAGCTTCGGCAAAGTACAGGGCGGCCCTGCGAAGGATAAAAGGGAACGGTAGTATAGGCGTTACAACGCGCGCAATGCACCGCGACCTCGATACGTTGTTTGATTCCGGCATTTTGAGCGGCGGTTATCGCGGCAAGCCTTTCATTCTTGGCTTTCTTGCAGCTCTTGCAGCGTTTCGGCGGGTTCTTGAGGTTCTTGTCGCGAAAGAACTGTTGTTCACCGGCGGTCCAGACAAAATCCTGGCCGCAGTCGATACAATGAATCTCTGTGTCCTTTGGTTCCGGCGGTTCGACGGATTCGGCCCCTTCGGCAGAATTTTCCGGATTTACTTGCGGCGACATTTTCCCTCCCTGATACACTAACGGCCATTCATCCGTCCGCGACTGATCCGATCTTGAGGAACGCGAAAGCTGACTGCAGCGACGGTTTGATTTAGCAAAATGAATGAGTCAAACTTATTCAATTTGAAAAGACCGAACGACCCTTTGATGAAATTATAACTTATGCAATTCACTGTCAAGTGACAGAAAAGTGATGCGAAAACAGAAAATCCTGGTAATTGGATCGGGCGGTCGCGAGCACGCGATCTGCCGCGCGTTCGCGGCCGGCGAAAGGGTGGGAAAGATCTTCTGCGCGGACGGTAATGCCGGCATCGGCGCGTTTGCGGAATGTATCGATATCAAGCCCTCCGACATTGACGGACTTTTGGACTTTGCGCTGCGGAACGCGGTCGATGTTACGTTCGCGGGCGGCGAGACCTCGCTCGCGTTGGGCGTTGCCGATCGTTTCCGGGATGCCGGGCTTATGCTCATAGGCGTCACTCAGAACGCGGCCAGACTGGAATCGTCAAAATCGTTCGCAAAGGATTTCATGCGCCGCCACTCGATCCCGACGGCCGCCTACAAGGCCGTCCGATCGACCGATGAGGCGCGACTCGCGCTCGAATCGGGGGAATTCGGCGGTCCCGACGATCCCGTCGTCGTCAAAGCCGACGGGCTCGCGGCCGGAAAGGGTGTCGTCGTCGCGACGAACCGTTCCGAAGCGCTCGCGGCCATTGATGGCCTCGGAGCGCTAGCTGGCGCTCAGGCGACCGAGATCATCGTCCTTGAGGAATGCCTTTTTGGCCGGGAAGTTTCGCTTCTTGCGTTCTGTGACGGCGCCTCCCATAAACTGATGCCCCCGGTCCGGGACCACAAGCGGATCGGCGACGGAGACCGCGGGCCGAACACCGGTGGGATGGGAACCGTCGCGGATCCGGCTCTGATCGACGACACGGATCTCGGTTTCATCGAACAGAACATCGTCGCCCCGACGCTCAAGGGCTGTGCTGAGGAGGGCTTTCCGTTTTCCGGGATCCTGTTCGTCGGTCTGATGATGACCGCGGACGGACCAAAAGTTCTTGAATACAACGCCCGATTCGGCGATCCGGAGACGCAGGTCATCCTGCCTTTGCTTCGGACGGACTTTTTAGATGTCTGCGAAGCAATTGCCGAACGGCGTCTGGCCGGGACCGAGATCGAATGGAGCGATGACCGCGCGGCGTGTGTCGTGCTCGCGGCGCGCGGGTATCCGGGCGACCCGCAGCGGGGCGATATCATTTACGGGCTCGATCTCGCCGCCCGGCACCCGAACACATTCGTCTACCACGCCGGAACGAAACGCGACGCCCGCGGGCATTTCATAACGAACGGAGGCCGCGTTCTCGGGGTCTCAGCGACGGGGGGCGGCCTTGCGGAAGCACTCGATCAGGCGTATCTTGCCGTAAACGACATTTCGTGGAACGGAATGCAATTCCGGCACGACATCGGGCGCTGAATGGAAAAACGCCGGTACAAATACTATGACCTGATCATGGCTGCCTTCGTGGCGGTTCTTCTCTGTTCGAACCTCATCGGGGTGCACAAGGTCTCGTCCATCGAGATCCCGTTCTATGGGACGTACATTTACGGCGCCGGCGTGCTGTTTTTTCCGATCAGCTATCTCTTCGGCGATATTCTGACCGAGGTTTACGGTTATGCCCGTTCGCGGAAGGTCATCTGGGCCGGTTTCGGAGCGCTGATCTTCGCATCGCTGATGGCGTTCGTTGTGACGTGGCTTCCGGCCGCTTCGACCATGGATCCGGAGAAACAGAAGGCGATCGAGATGATCTTCGGACAAACGCCACGGATCGTGCTCGCCTCGCTCACGGCTTTCTGGATGGGAGAATTCGTCAATTCTTTCGTGCTCGCCAAGATAAAGCTCTGGATGTCGGGGCGTCTGCTTTTCATCCGGACGATCGCCTCGACGATCGCGGGCGAGATCGCCGATTCGCTCGTATTTTACCCGATCGCGTTCTACGGTATCTGGTCGAACGAGCAGCTGATCAGCGTGATGATCGGCAATTACTTCATCAAGGTGATGTGGGAGGTCTTCGCGACCCCGTTCACCTATCTGATCGTTGGTTTTCTCAAAAGGGCCGAGCACGAGGATTATTACGACCGCGACACGGATTTCAATCCGTTCAGTCTCGATGCCTGATCCCGCCCGCGTTTTCACTGATCCCGTCGCCCTCAGCGCGGCGTTCCGTCACGTTACAGACATATGAAGCTTCAGATCTCAACACCTATCGTCTCACTCGGGGAATTTCCGTTCGTCGAGATCTCGAGCGGGCACGCCACGAAACTGGCTTCGGCGGTCGCTCAGATCGCGTACAAGACGGAGATCGGCGACGCGACCGTCGGCGATCTGCTTTCGTATTTTCCGGCCCGTTACGAAGACCGCTCGAATTTCATCGGGATCGATCAACTTTCGCCGAACCTTGAGGCCTCGGTCGAGCTCTTTGTGCGGGTCTCGGGAGGTTACCGTGTCGGCCGCAACCGGTCGCCGAAGGCGCCTCCGCTCTTCATTTTTGAGGTCAACGCCGCCGATGCGGAACGGCGTATGAAGCCGGTCGTCGTCTCGTGGTTCGTTTCGGGGCGATCTGCCCCGCGGGTCATCGAATATTACCAGCGCCGGTTCGCGATGGGCGTACGCTTCGTTGCTTTTGGGAAATGGGAATGGGACAGTCGGCGCGGAACGCTCGTGCTCCGCGTCAACAAGCCTGACGATCTCGAGATCCTGCCTCCGATCGGGGAACAGGATAAACCAGAGGGCGCATCGCCGGGCGACTCGGACGTCTCGCTGGACGACGACGTCGGGAATCCCCGCCTGACAATGGTGCACACCGGCCGTATCGTCCCCGTTTACAGAAAACTTGGCCCGTTTCAGACAAAGCGCCTCCGGGAAATAATGTACTGCGTGACCACGAACCTCGATCCGGCCTCGGTCGTGGATCCGCTGCCGGAAGAGAATCGGATCCGGCGCGTTCTCGTAGCTCGTTCGGAAGCGATCGCGAGGATCCATTTTCCTTCCGACGACGACCGGGCGTCCGATTACCAGCGGTTCCGGTCGGCCGCGCAGCGACGGTTCATTTATGACGAGTTCCTTTGGCTGAGCTGCGCGCTCGAGATCCGCAAGAAGCTGCGGATCGAGGACGAAAAGGCGTGCCGTTTCGATATCGGCCCGGAATTCATAGCGCGGGCCGAAAAACTGGCACCGTTCGAACTGACCCGAGCGCAGAAGCGCGTCCTCGCGACCGTGTTCGGCGAGATGGGCTCGACGCGGCCCATGAACCGACTGATCCAGGGGGACGTCGGGAGCGGGAAGACGATAGTCGCTTTCCTCGCGATGTTCGCGGCGGTCGGGAACGGCTACCAGGCGGCTTTGATGGCGCCGACCGAGATCCTGGCGGAGCAGCATTTCCGGAACGCGACCGCGTTGTTCCGCGATCAACAGATCGAGATCGCACTTCTCACGGGAAGCCTCAAGGCCGCCGAAAAGCGCGCGGTCCGGGCCCGGATAGCCGACGGTTCGGCCCGGATCGTTATCGGTACGCACGCCATCATCCAGGACGGGGTCAATTTCGCGCGGCTGGGGCTTGCGGTGATCGACGAACAACACCGCTTCGGCGTTCTTCAACGTGCCGAGATCCGCGCGCGCGGACTCAACCCTGACATTCTGGTCATGACCGCGACGCCGATCCCCAGATCGCTGGCGATGACGGTCTACGGCGAGCTCGACGTCTCCATCATCAACGAGATGCCGCCCGGCCGCACGGCGGTCAAGACGGTGGTCGTCGGCGAGGACCAGCGAAACGGGGTCTATCGGGGAATGCGGCGTGAGATCGACGCCGGGCATCAGGTCTATGTCGTCTATCCGTTGGTCGAGGAATCGGAACGCTCCGACCTGAAGGCGGCGACGAAGATGTTCGAGGAGCTTCGCGACCGTGTATTCCCGGAGATACGCGTCGGATTGCTTCACGGCCGGATGAAACCGTCGGAAAAAGAATCGGTGATGCGCGATTTCGTTGCCGGAACGATCAAGATCCTGGTCTCGACGACCGTCATCGAGGTCGGCGTCGATGTCCCGAACGCGAGCCTGATGGTCATCGAGCACGCCGAGCGCTTCGGGCTCTCGCAGCTCCACCAGCTTCGAGGGCGCGTCGGGCGCGGCGCGAAACAGTCGTACTGCGTGCTGCTCGCCGACTACAAAAGGACGGCGAACGCCAAGGAACGGCTCGCGATCATGGAGGAGACCGCCGACGGTTTCAAGATCGCAGACAAAGACCTGGAGATTCGCGGGCAGGGCGAAGTCCTGGGCACGCGCCAGGCGGGGATCAGGTTCTTGAAGATCGCCGATCTGTCGCGTGACCGGGCGATACTGGAAGACGCCCGCGAGGACGCGCGGGAGATCGTCGAGACGTCGGACCGGGCGCCCGGCGCGGCGCGCCTGCGCGACGCGATCGTCAATGATCCCCGATTTCAACTTGGAGGCATTCTCTGACGCGATCAAGTTTGTGAAGAAATTGGTTGAAAAAGAATTCATTTCTTGTAAAATCTATGTAGCTAAAGAACTTCCGACAGAAAATTATTTGTAGTTTTTACAATTTAACGGCGCGTAGGTAGTAATTAAGGCGTTTTACGAATCCCAATTGCGAAGTGTACCAGTTGTCTTTGGAAGCTTCGTTTTTTCGGCTTTTCTCGATTCGAGGCAGAACGGATTTCTCATTGCGCGCGCTGAGGACAACTTCAAATGGAAAACCAGAGACGAACTCCAAGTTCACCGTCAAATTTCAATCGGAACAAGAACGTTCGCAAGGGGGGCGAGCGTTCGTCATACGGATATCCGAAATACCAGAACCGCGATAACCGTGACAGCCGGGACAGCCGCGACACGCGATTCCAGCCCCGCGGCGACAGATACCAGAAGTCGGAAGGATTTCAGTCGCGCGACGATCGTTTTGGCCGCCGTCCGGGACCGGGTCGATTTCCCGCCCGACCGGAGCGCTTTCAGGGCCGCGACAAGTTCGCGCCGAAGGGCAAGGCCCCGGCCTGGAAGAACGAACCGAAGATCAAGATCACATCCGATCTTCAGGTCACCGACGGCCGGCTGCGCGGCAAGCTGCTCAAGAACTCGGCATCGCCGAAATGCGCAGTCGTGTCTCGCCGGATCCGCGAGGCCGTCTTCAAGATCGTCTATCGCAAGATTCGTGCGCGGCGGTTTCTGGATCTCAGTGCCGGTGCCGGGATCACAGGGATCGAAGCGATTTCGCGCGGCGCGATCGTCGCGACTTTCGTGGAAAGATCGCCGAAGATGTGCAGCTTTATCCGACAGAATCTTGAAACGTGCGAGATAAAGACCGGCCACGGCGAGATCTTTGAGATCGAGACGATGCCGTTCCTGAAGCGGATCGCCAAGCGCCGAAGATTCTGGGACGTTGTTTTCTGGGACGCGAGGACCTCGTCGGACGATCAGGAGGTGATGAATCTTCTCGGCCGCGGCGTTTCCGTGAATCCCGGCGGCACCGTGATCATTCAGCATCCGGCGGAGGTCTTTCTCCCGGAACGCATGGGCATTTTGCGCCGTTGGCGCGTCGTCGTTCAGGGCGATCTCGCGATCAGTTTCTTCGAGCGCAAGTAGGCGGTCGTCGCGGCCGGCGCGCCGCTGTGCAAGAATCCCAAGATGAGGATCATCTCCGGCATCTATCGAGGCCGCGTCCTCAAGAGCCCGGCGGGCGACAGGACGCGGCCGACATCGGACCGGCTTCGTGAGACCCTTTTCAATATCATCGCTCCGAGACTCGATTCGGGGACGCGTTTTCTTGACCTTTGTTCGGGAACTGGCGCGGTCGGGATCGAGGCGCTTTCGCGCGGAGCGGCTTTCGTCGCGTTCGTTGATCGATCGCGTAAGGCCTGCGCGCTTATCGAAGAGAACCTCGATCGGCTTGAGGTTTCCGAGGAGATCACGGATATCGTCTGTGCGTCGGCCGAAACGTTTCTTACCCGAACGAATCCGCTGCCGTGGGACATTGTGTTTTTCGACCCGCCATATTCTCACGATTATGGTCCTGTTATCCACGCTTTGGGGCACCGATCCGAAGCGTTGCTCGCGAAGGGCGGCGTCCTGATCGCCGAACATCATCTCAAATCCGATCTGCCTGACCGGTCCGGCGAACTGCGTCGCTGGCGTACGGTCCGACAGGGGGAATCCTGCCTCAGTTTTTTTGAACTGGCCTAGATCCGTTCGTCGGTCCGGGCAGAGCCCTTGGTCCAAATCAACATCATCGCAAATCCTTCAGTTCTACCGTGAGGTGTAAGTCCTTGCTGACACTTGACTTGCCAGATTCAGACAAGTAGTCTGTAGTTCACTACGAATATGAACGAGCGATCAGATTTTGTCTCCGATCTCGGACTTTTGGCATTCGTCACCCGGCTCAAACGCGTGAGCGACGCGATGCTGCACGACGGCCGCAGGCTCTACCGCCAGCTCGGAATGGACATCGAACCGAATTGGTACGTGATCTTCAAACTCCTCGAACATCAGGGGCCGTTCACCGTCACCGAGATCGCCGACCGGCTTGGTTTTGCGCATCCCTCGGTGATAACGATCGTCAACAAGATGATCAAGGCCGGATATCTCGAAGAGGCGCCGGTGAGCAACGACGGCCGCAAACGGCACCTCAAACTGACGGCGAAGGCGGCCGAGAACCTTCCGGAATTCGAACGCGTCTGGCGCGCCGGGGCTGCGGGCCTCAAGCGAATGCTCGCCGACATCGACGCTATCGCGTTTCTCGACGCGGTTGAGGATCGGGTCGCGAAGAAGGGGTTCCGGGCGCGCGCGCTCGAAGAACTGAGAAGCGAATCGGTCATCGAGATCGTCGAGTTCCGTCCCGAATTCGGAGCCGATTTCGCGCGCCTCAACTACCAATGGATCGGCGAGTATTTTGAGATCGAGGCGCCCGATCGGCGAATACTCGAGAATCCGATCGACGAGATCATCGAACCCGGCGGAATGATCTTCTTTGCCTTGGTTGACGGAGCGGTCGCGGGGACCGTCGCGCTGATCGTCGAGGACGAGGACACGTTCGAACTGGCGAAGATGGCCGTCGCCCCCGCCTACCGCGGCCTGAAGATCGGTGACCGCCTGATGACCGCCTGCATCGATCACGCAAAGTCGAAGGGGTTTTCGAATATCGTCCTGCTTTCGAACACAAAGCTCGTGCCGGCGATCCGGCTTTACCGAAAATTCGGCTTTCGCGAGATCCCGCTCGATCCGGCGGTCCCGTATGTACGGACGAATATCGCGATGGAACTGGTTCTGGGGGTGAATTGAATGAGACCGCTGCTCGTTTGGCTCTTGCTCTGCGTTGTTTGGGGGTCGACATGGATCTTCATCAAACTCGGCCTCGATTTTCTTCCGCCGTTGACATTCGCGGCTTTGCGCTTCACGGTTGCCTGCTCGTTGCTCTATCCCGCGCTGCGCATCGCGAAGATCGCGATCCCGTCGATCAGTGAGAACTGGCGGTTTCTTGCCGTCACAGGCACGCTTCAGTTCTTCTTCAACTACGGCCTGGTTTTCTGGGGCGAGCAGTACATCAATTCCGGGCTGGCCGCGGTGCTCCAGGCGACGATCCCGGCGTTTGGCCTTATACTCGCGCGGATCTATGTCGGAGAACGGATCACCGGGCTTAAGATCGTTTCGATCCTGCTTGGAATGGGGGGCGTCGCTCTGATCTTTCGGGAGCAACTTCATCTGAACGGCGAACTTGCGTTTCTCGGGAGTCTGGCCATCGTCGTCGGCGCGTTCGGTGCTTCGTACGCCAGTGTGCTGACAAAGGCGCGCGGTTTGACTTTCCATCCGGCGGGTCTGGTGTTGCTTCAGATGATGATCGGTCACATCCCTCTATGGATCGTCGGGATCATACGCGAAGGGAATCCGCTGAATTTCCGCTGGGCACCGTTGGCGATCGTCTGTGTTCTTTATCTCGCGATCGTTGGTTCGATTTTGGCATTTTGGCTTTATTACTGGCTTTTGTCTAAAATTGACGTCACCCGGGCAATGATGATCGCCTTCGTAACTCCGCTGATCGCGGTCGTCGTCGGCAGTTTCTTCGGGGAACGCCTCGATCTGTGGACGCTTGGCGGCGGCGCGATGATCCTTTTCAGTGTTTTCCTGATCGTCGTCAGGCCGTTGCTCGCTCGGGTGAGGGATCATAAATGAACTTCAGATTCACGACCGCCGGAGAATCGCACGGCAAAGGCCTTGTTTCGATCGTCGAGGGACTGCCGGCGGGCCTTGGGATTTGCATAGAATCGATCAACGCCGAACTGGTCCGCCGCCAACAGGGCTACGGACGCGGCGGTCGTATGAAGATCGAGACCGATTCGGTCGAGATTCTGTCCGGCGTAAGGCACGGGAGGGCGCTCGGTTCGCCCATCGCGTTGCTGATCGAGAACCGCGATTTTGTACACTGGACCGACGTGATGTCTGCGACCGAACCCGAGGATCCGCCGCGCAACCCGCGTGTCGTGAAAAGACCGCGGCCGGGCCACGCGGACCTCGCGGGCGGAGTGAAGTTCGGATCGCGCGACCTGCGCGACGTACTCGAGCGCGCCTCCGCGCGTGAGACCGCGTCGCGCGTTGCGTGCGGGGCGCTCGCAAAGCAGCTTCTCGCGGCCTTCGGCGTCGAGGTCCGAAGCCACGTCATCAAGCTCGGACGCGTTCCCGAAACGCCGATCGAAGCTTCTTGGGATCAGATCTCGTCGATCTCCTCGGGCTCACAGCTGAACTGCGCCGATGAATCGGCCGAACGCGCGATGATCGCCGAGATCGACCGCGCGAAGGCGGATGGCGACACGCTCGGCGGAGTTTTCGAGGTCGTCGCCCGCAACCTGCCGGTCGGACTCGGATCGCACACGTCCTGGTCGGAGAAACTCGACGGGCGGATCGCGCAGGCGCTGATGTCGATCCAGGCGGTGAAAGCGGTCGAAATCGGCGAAGGCGTGGAGAACGCCGGCCGGTTCGGCTCGGAGGTTCACGACGAGATCTTCTACGAGACGGGTGCGTTCACACGGTTGACGAATCGCGCCGGAGGGCTCGAGGGCGGCATTACGAACGGCGAGGAACTCCGCGTCCGCGGTTATTTGAAGCCGATCGCGACGCTTCGGAAGGCGCTGCGTTCGGTCGATATCGAAACGAAACAACCCGAAGCGGCGGCATTCGAAAGGTCGGACATCACCGCGGTTCCCGCCGCGGGCGTTATCGGCGAGGCGATGCTCGCGATCGTCCTCGCGAACGCGATGCGCGAAAAATTCGGAGGAGATTCGATCGATGAGATGCGTCGGAATTTCGATTCGTATATCAATTCCGCAAGGAGCTACTGATCTCGGTGCTGGACGCGAGCGGGGTTGGAATATTCGAAGCCGGTCTTGTAGTCTTTAGATTATGTCACAGGAATTCAGGGCGGGCGACTATCTTATTTTTCAGATCGAAAGCGGTTACGGGTTGCTGCGGCTGCTCGCGATCGACGGCGTCGGATCGGAACGGATCTGGCACGTGGCCGGTTTTGCCGAGCTTTTTCCGGACATCGACAGCGCCGACGCGGCGCTCGCAAACCCTGAGGCGCTGACGATCTCGATGCCGCACGCGGCGCTGACGACGCGCGCGTTCGAAGCAACGCAGACCGCGCGGATGACGAACCGCGATCTCACGTCCGCCGAGACGGCGAAACTTGCCGAATGGCGCGACTCGGGAGGCGAGGTCAGCGACCGCTCGGTCCGGCTGATGCTCGGGTTAAGATGAACGCCGCGGCATTTTTTCGCCGAGCCTGCGGGTCGTGTCCTCGACCACGCTCGGCGCAATGAATTCTTCAGGATTGCCTTTCGGTAGCAGCGGCCCGGTCTTCGGTGCCTGGAAACCGGTGTTCCGGACCTTTGTTTCCGAGGGATCTTTGGGCAGGGCCTTTCTGAGCTGAATATTCCGCCATATCACCTGAACTTGCCAGAAGAAGATCGCCGTCAAGAATCCAGCCGTCAGATAGATTATGAACGGAGTGCCCGAGTCCGGCAGGAATCGTATGTAGAGCGCGATCGCCAATCCGGCAGAAACCGCGGCCGTCATTACGTTCAGGACAGAACTCGCGGTCAAATGCTGTTGCGGTGTGATCCGTTTCCGTTCGAGCGCCGCGAAATCGGGAAGAAAGTTCCCGCACTCGCGGCAGAACGTATCGGTGGCCTGATCAGACGTGCCGCAGTTCGGACAAAACATATCCCCCATTACGACATTCTGCGTCGTTGAAGTTCCGTCTTTATGAGATCGAGCTCGCGGCTAACCTGGCCCATCACCGCCGTGTTTTCCTGAGCTCGGCGAATCAGATAAGGAACCGAATCGCGCACGGGACCGTACGGAACGTATTTCGTGACGTTGTAGCCGTGCTTGGCAAGAACGTACGAGAGATTATCGCTCATCCCGAGAAGCTGCGAGAACCAGACGTTCGGATGATCTTTGGCCAGATTCCGCCGTTCGAGTTCGGAAGCGACGAACTCCGTACTCGCCTCATTGTGAGTCGCCGCGATGAACGCCAGCGTGTCGACGTTGTCGAGACAGAACTCGAGCCCGCGGTCAAAGTCGCGATCGGTCGCCGCCTTGTCGGGTTGGATCGGCGACGGATAACCCCGTTCGGCCGCGCGGTCGCGCTCCTTTTCCATATACGCGCCGCGAACGAGTTTGATTCCGTAGAAATATCCTTTTTCTCGCGCTTCGGCGTGCTGCGCGCGGAGCATTTCCAACGCATCGGTCCGGTAGAACTGGATCGTCGTATAGACGAGCGGCCGGTCCTTGTTGTGCTTCTCCATCATCTCGGCCGCCATCATATCGATCGCGTTCTGGATCCAAGTCTCCTCGGCATCGATGAAGATCGGCTGGCCGATCGAGGCCGCAAAATCGCATATCTCGCGCACGCGACCCTGGATTCTCTCCCATTTCATCTTGCTCTTTTCCGGCAGGTCGACGCCGGCGCTGACCTTCTCCAATGTCCCGAGGGGAGCGATGCCGGAGACCTTGAAGACCGAAAACGGGATCGCAGGATCGTCATTCGCACGCCTGATCGTCGCGATGATCTCGTCTTTGGTCTTCTCAAAGTCCTCTTCTTCCGACTTGCCCTCGACCGAGTAGTCGAGGATGGTTCCGATCTTCGACTCATAAAGCTTCTTGATCGTCCGGTCGCACTCTTCGATCGTTTCGCCGCCGCAGAACACGGTAAAAACGGTCTTCTTTATGATCGCCGTTATCGGGAGTCCGAGGGAAAGGGCGAATTTCGTCAGTCGCGTCCCGAATCCGACGAGCGACGGGGAATTCATCATCTTAAACAGCCGGTAACGTTCCCGTAATGCTGAATTGGATTTGTCGGCGAACGCGGTCTCAGTGTCATGAAAGTCGATTTGGAAGGCGCTCATAGATTCAATCTATCACAAAACCGAGGTTGAGCGTGACGGCTCCGAAGGGTTTTCGGACGGCGCGTAAATTGTTTATTTGCCCTTCTTAACGTATCATTTCCTATTTGCGGACAAGTCCCGATTTTACACAGTATGAGCAAAGGATTACCGAAACGCAGCGAGAACTACTCCGAGTGGTACAACGAACTGGTCAAACGCGCCGATCTGGCCGAGAATTCGGCCGTTCGCGGATGCATGGTCATCAAGCCGTACGGCTTCGCGATCTGGGAAAAGATGCAGCGCGCGCTGGACGACATGTTCAAGGCGACAGGCCATCAAAATGCGTATTTCCCGCTCTTCGTGCCGAAGTCGTTTCTTGAAAAAGAGGAAGAGCACGCCGAGGGGTTCGCCAAGGAATGTGCGGTCGTCACCCATTACAGGCTGAAAGCCAATCCGGAAGGGAAGGGGCTGGTCGTCGACGAGAACGCGCGGCTCGAAGAGGAGCTCATCGTCCGCCCGACGAGTGAAACGGTTATCTGGAACACTTACCGCAATTGGATCCAGTCCTATCGCGATCTTCCGATCCTGATCAACCAGTGGTGCAACGTCGTCCGTTGGGAAATGCGCACGCGCCTTTTCTTGAGGACCGCCGAGTTTCTCTGGCAGGAAGGCCACACGGCGCACGCGACCCGCGAAGAGGCGATAGAGGAAACCGAGCGGATGCTCGGCGTGTATGCGGCGTTCGCCGAGGACTGGATGGCGCTGCCGGTCGTTCAGGGCACGAAAACCCCGAACGAGCGATTCGCCGGCGCCGAGGACACGCTTTGCATCGAGGCGATGATGCAGGACGGAAAGGCCCTTCAGGCCGGAACGTCGCATTTTCTCGGTCAAAACTTCGCGCGGAGCTTCGACGTCCAATTCACCAGCAAGGAAGGGAAGCTCGAATATGCCTGGGCGACGAGTTGGGGGCTCTCGACACGGATGATGGGCGCGCTGGTGATGGCACACTCCGACGACAACGGGCTTGTATTGCCTCCGAAACTCGCCCCGATCCAGGTCGTGATTGTCCCGATCTTCAAGACCGACGAAGAGCTCGCGATGATCTCGGAAAAGATCGATCCCATTGTCGCGGAACTGAGGTCGAAGGGCGTAACGGTCAAATTCGACACGGACGAGAAACAACGCTCGGGCTGGAAGTTCGCCGAGTACGAACTGAAGGGCGTGCCGGTCCGTTTGGCGATCGGGCTCCGCGATCTCGGGAACGGGACGATCGAGGTCGCCCGCCGCGACACGCTGGCGAAGGAATCTCGCCCGCTCGACGGCATCGCCGAATTCGTCGTCGCGCTGCTCGAGGAGATCCAGGAAACCATTTACAGAAAGGCGCTTGAGTTTCGGGAGTCGAACACGTTCGTTGTCGACACTTGGGACGAGTTCAAATCGCGGATCGAGACGGGCGGCTTTATCCTCGCACACTGGGACGGAACGTCCGAGACGGAAGAGGCTATCAAGGCCGAAACCAAGGCGACGATCCGCTGCATTCCGTTCAATTCAGCCGAAGAGTCCGGCAAATGCGTCTTCAGCGGGAAACCGTCGGCCAAACGCGTCATCTTCGCCCGAGCGTATTGAGCCCGAATTGGATTGAAAATCCAAAGATACCGGTATCCAGGCAAGTTTTGTCGAACTGTTCGGACAAAGGCGTCGCCGTGCCCACGGCGACGCCGGCATCCGCCATTGATCGAAATCCAAAATCCCAAATCGAAAATCCAAAATCCAATCTCAGACCTTTTCCCGCCAGCGCAGCATTTCGTTTCTGAGTATCGGATTCTGCTGAAAACTGGCGGTCTGGCCGTGGGCTTCGTTTGCGCGCTGGATATGCCAGTATGAAAGCCCGAGCTTGCCGATCGTGCGCAGATACTTGGTCCGCGCGCCGAACTTGCCCGAACCCAGCCCGGCAAACCGCCAGAACATCGATCCGAAAATGGAGGTCGCCTTGTCGGCGTGTTCCTGCGGCAAAAGCCCGCGCGCGACGTCGATCGCCAGCATCTCCTTCAGGATCCGGTTCTGCCGCACGAGCACCCAGATCGTGAAACTAACGAAGATCAGGAACAGTGGGATCTGAACGACGACGTACGAGACGCCAAAAGCGCAGATCGAGGCGAACGATTCCGCGCCCTCGCAAATCGATCCGAGTCCGATCTGCTCCAAAATCCGCCGCGCGAAAACCGCGAGACCGTTCCAAAGCGCGTGCAGGCAGACGGCGAAAAAGTAACCGAGAAGAGGGAAGATGAACTTCACGGCTTTGTTGTGCGACTCGCGCGCGATGCCGCAGCCAATGCCGGTCATCGATGTGAAGGTCGCGTGCGCGAACGGCGACAGCAACCCGCGGAGCACGAAAAGAAAAACAAGCGCCGCGAGCCCGCCCGCATTCAGCGCGCGCCCGTAGTAGAGAATGTTCTCGACGGCCGCGAACCCGAGCCCGACGACGCCTGCGAAAACTATCCCGTCGAGGATATCGTCGAAATACTTCCGGAACACGACAAGAAGCAGAATGACGCCAAGCCCCTTCGAAGCCTCCTCGAATATGGGCGCCGCGACAACGGCCATAAAGCTGTCGCCGAACTCAGGATTGACAAGGACCGACGCGCCGATGCCGACGAAAGTGTTGGCGAAGAACGAAAAGGCGATCGAGACCAATCCGCCCCACGCAAAAGCGACCGCGATGAGCCAGAGCGGTTCCGGGTCGTATCGGTCGATCAGCATGAACGGCGCGAGATAGAACACGACCGGAACAAACGCGACGACGGTCGCGACGATCGCCGTCACGGGACCGACCGAGAGTACTGTGATCAGAACGACCAGAAGCAAACAGATCAAGCCGCCGATTATCGCCCCGACCAACCCTATGACCAGCAAAGGATTGCTTTTCTCGGGCTCCGGAACATATTCGCGCGGCATCGAGCCGACGCTGAAATGCGAGATCGAGTTCCGAAGCGACGGCGGCGGCGGAGCGACGACCTCGGCGCCGGGCGCCTGACCAGGGAAACTCGGCACCGGTTGGTGCAGCACCGTCTGTTGGGAAACCGGCGCCACGGGGACCGAAGGGGCGTGAAACACGGTTGGCTGAGACGGCGCGGGCGCCGCGGCCGGAATGACGCTGGTGACGGCGCTCGAACTGTCGTCCTCGAATATCTCGACCCTTGCCGTGACGCCGTTTTTTCCGAACTGGATCCGGTCGCCGGAACGCAGCGCGGCAGAGTCGGTTCGCTCGCCGTTGACATAGGTTCCGTTCGTGCTCTGCTTGTCGGAGATCCGGAATCCGTCAGGACCGGACTCGATGACGCAATGTAACTTCGACATCACGCGTTCGGTAAGCGGGTCGAATCGGACCGAGCATTGCTCGCCGCGGCCGATCGACATCGTGCCGTCGCAAAGGTCAAAGCTTCGCCCGGCAAACGAACCGGAATCGATCGTCAGTGATAGTTTCATAATCGGAAAAAAAAGCCCAAGCAGGAGAAGCCGCTTGAGCTTTGGACCTTTCGAAATCGAAATGAACGCGCTGTTACGGCTGGACCGATGTCGGCGAAGCAATATCGCCGTTGATCCCGAACGCCCGCGAACTGAAGGCGCCGTTCGCGCTGCTCAGGCGGTACCAGACGTTGTTGTCGGGTCTGAACACCGCGATATCCGCGCCGCCGTCGCCGTCGTAGTCGGCCGGGACCGGAACATCGGTCGCGAGCCCGAACCTTGTGATCGAGACCTGGTTGGTGGCCGACCTGATCGTGTACCAATTTCCTTCCGACGGACGATAAACCGTGAAATCACTTCGCCCGTCGGCATCAAAATCCGCCACGACCGGTTTGTCGGTAGAGAGGCCCCAAGTGTAGATCAAGGGCAGGCTCGACGAACTCTGCATCACGTACCAGACACCGGTGCTGGGGCGAAAGATCGCCATATCCGATTTGCCGTCTCCTTCGAAATCGCCGGTCAGCGCGGTATCGGTGCTCAGTCCCCAGTTCTGGATCAGGACGCCGAGCGTGCTCTGCATGATGAACCAGGTTCCGGTCGAAGGCCTCCAGACCGCGACATCTGTCCGCCCGTCGGCATCGTAATCGCCTTCGACCGGATTGTCGCCGTTGAGACCGAACTGGACCTGATAGAAAGTGTTGTTGGAACTGTTGATTCGGTACCACGTGCCGTTCGAAGGCCTCCACAGCGAAATGTCCGAACGGCCGTCGCCGTCGTAGTCGCCCGTCGTCAGGCGGTCGCCCGAGAGGCCGAAAGTCGACTGCGAGAAGGCCCCGTTCGAACTGCGTTCGATGTTCCACGTTCCGGTCGCCGGGCTGAAAGTCGAAAGATCCGTCTTGCCGTCGCCGTCGAAATCCGAAATCCGGTTGCGCGGCGGCGCGGTCGAGCGCGAGACGTCGACGATTACGAGCCCATAGGTAAGGTCGCCGAGCAGGACCTTGTCCTCGCCGAGAAACGGGAAGACCGCCCAGTTGCCGTCATAGGACGTCGGCAGGACGTTCTGAAGATTCTCGCTCCCGCACACAATGTCCCAGGGCTCTTCGGTAAGGCCCTGGACATCTGTTGGAACGAACGTCTGCTGGTATGTATCATACTGACCGATCCGCTTCGGCTGTTGCGGGACCGCGAGGTCGAACAACTGAAGTCCCGCCTGATACCACGAAACATAGAGTTTGCTGCCCATCACGACCGGATTGTGGGGTGTGACGGCGTTAAGGGCGAGACCGTCCATCGTTTGCCGGTCGACGAGGACCGGAGCGGAAGGGACGGTGATGTCGTAGACGCGTATGTCGCCCGAGCCGTTGGTTGTTTCTCGAGCGCTGTAAAGCGTGTTGCCGTCCTCGCTCGACCAACTGCTGTGCATGCTGTTGCCGGCCGTGACCGAGGTCGTGTCCTCGATGAAACCCAGAAGCACGGGCGCCTGCGTCGCGATATTCGAGATGTCGTAGATCTCAGTGCGCCCGCGGTTCGTCGAATTTCCCCAACCCGAAGTGATCATTCGGTTTCCGCGAATGTGCATCGCGTGGACCCATTGCGGTTCGGTCGGATTCAGATCGCGCACGAAAACCGGCGCGGCAGGGTTCGTGACGTTGATGAACTTGATGATCTTGTTTGATAGCGAATTCGAGTTCTCGATCAGATACGTTTGTCCGTTCTGCGAGATGACCATCATCTCGTGGATCGAGTTGTGACCGTTGCCGTTCGTCGATGTCACCTGCCCAAGGAGCACCGGATTCGAAGGGTTCGTCAGATCGACGATGTGGACGCCGCCGCCGTTCCCACTCCCGAAATACCCGCGGTTCCCGACGACGATCGCCTCAAGGAACTGCTGGTTCGCTCCCGGGTTGTACCACGACGAAAGCGTCGGCGCGTCGGGGTTGGAAATATCGTAGATGAACGCGCCGCGGCAATTGTAGCTGCCCTGGACGGCGATGTTGCCGTCGGCGTAAATATCCGAGAACTTCCAGCGCGACGTTCCGCTCGAACAGGTCGGCGTGATCTGAGAGCGGAGCCGGACCTTCTGCGCCACGACCTCGGCAACAAAAGCCGTTGACAAAAACACTCCGACCAACAAAAACAAGACAAGCGATCTCTTCTTCATTAAATGGTGCTCCAAATGCGGATGAATACCCTGGTATGGCAAATCGATAAATTCTGACCTATTTCACCCGAAAATACAAGGCCTAACGGCGATTTGCATGATCGTTCGGGCGCCGGCGCGGCACGCGAAGCACGGCCGAACGGAGCGCGCTGAGCGGCGAAGGCAACTCAAGCGGCGGCGAAACCGGCGGCGAGGAAAGTTCAAGGTCCGAAAACTGCCGCAAAAAACCGATGCGAAGCGTCGATTTGAACGGTCGCGTCAAACGTCTTAAACTGGAATTTGACCGAACGATAGTATTCACCGATCAAGGAACATAAATATTTATGAGAGAAGCAGTTATCATCAGTGCCGTGCGCACTCCGACAGGCAAGTTCCAAGGCATGCTCAAAGGATTCAGCGCGACGGATCTCGGCGCGATCGCCGTCAGGGAAGCGGTTCGTCGTGCGGGCATCGATGCCGGGAACGTCGATGAGGTCATCATGGGGTGCGTCGTCCAGGCCGGGCTCGGTCAGGCGCCCGCCAGGCAGGCGGCGCTGAAGGCCGGTCTTCCGCCGGAGGTTTCGGCGCTCACCGTCAATATGGTCTGCGGATCCGGTTTGCGCGCCGTCAGTCTCGCCGCCCAGGCGATCAAGCTTGGCGACGCCGACTTTGTCGTTGCCGGCGGCATGGAATCGATGTCGAACATTCCGTATTCGATGCCCGGCGCGCGCGACGGTTACCGCATGGGCCATCAGACCGTGACCGATCTGATGATTGGCGACGGCCTGTGGTGTCCGTTCGAGAACTGGCATATGGGCAACACCGGCGAGGTCGTGGCCGAAAAGCATCAGATCACGCGCGAGATGCAGGACGAGTTCGCCGCCGCATCGCATCAGAAGGCTGCGGCGGCGCAGGCCAACGGGATTTTTCGGGATGAGATCGTTCCGATCGAGATCCCGCAGAAGAAGGGCGATCCGATCATTTTCGACTACGACGAGCCGGTACGGCCCGACACGACCGCCGAAGGGCTTGCAAAACTCAAGCCGGCGTTCAAGCGCGACGGCGGCACGGTGACGGCCGGCAACGCGCCGGGCGTCAACGACGGCGCGTCGGCGCTGGTCGTGACCTCGGCCGAAAAGGCCGCCGAACTCGGCGTCGAACCGCTCGCAAGGGTCGTCTCGTACGCGACGTCCGGGATCGAGCCGAAACTGATCATGCTCGCTCCGGTCGAGGGCGTGCGGCGCGCGGTGGCGAAGCCCGGTTGGGGGCTTTCGGATGTCGATCTTTTCGAACTTAACGAAGCTTTCTCGGTCCAGGCGCTCGGCGTCATGAAGGAACTCGGAATCGATCCGGCGCGGGTCAACGTCAACGGCGGCGCGGTGGCGCTCGGTCACGCCATCGGAAACTCGGGAAGCCGCGTGCTGACGACGCTGCTTTATGAAATGAAGCGTCGCGGTGCGAGCAAAGGTGTCGCCGGTCTTTGTCTCGGCGGCGGGAACTCGGTGGCGATGGCGGTCACACGCTAGGGGATCTTCGCGGACCTGAACGCGATCGCGAACATCGATCGCGTTCAAGCACAGTTTTCGACCGATGCAACGGATCCTTTCTTCAAGATGTCTGTGATCGCCGGAATTCACGCCCTTGATCCGGACGCGCGCGTGCCCGGCGCGTTCGCGGACGAACTGCGTTCACGTCTTTCGAGGCGCGAGGGCGCGTCGGTATTCGAACTGTCGAACGGGCGCACGGTCTTTTTCGGAAGCGATGCCGGCGGCCTTCGCGGCGATTGGGTCTTCGCCGCGGGTAGTTCGGATTTCTCGATGATCGCCGGCGAGACGCTTCAGGCCAGGCCGGCCTCGCCGCCCGACCGCGGCGCCGATCTTCGCGAGATTCACAACGATATCGCCAATGGCCGCACCGACACGCTGAAACGCTGTCGCGGAACGTTCGCTATCGTCAGCGCCCAGCGGGGATCGTTGAGCCTGATCGCGGACAAACTCGGCGTTCGGCAGCTATTCTACTGGATCGGGGACGACTTCGTCGTTTTCGCGTCGGCGCTTCGGATCATCGAGTCGCTGGGCTTCATCAAGCGCAGACTGAATCTTCGGGGCGTCATAGAGCATCTCGCTCTCGGTTATCCGCTCGCCGACCGAACGCCGTACGAAAGCGTTTTCGCGATGCGCGCCGGAGAGGTCCTGCAGTTTCGCGACCGCCGGACGCTGCGTTGCCGGTATTGGAAATGGGACGAGTTCCCGCCGTCCGAACAACCCAAGGATGTCCTCCTCGATCGGCTCTTCGGGACGTTTCGCGACGCCGTCCGGATGCGGCTCGGAAGCGACCGCGGTACGATCGCGTATCTTTCGGGCGGTCTCGACTCGCGGTGCGTTGTATCCGCGCTGCAGACCGAGGGCGCTGCGGTCCACACTTTCAACTTCGCGCGTCCCGGAACCAAGGACCTCGTGTACGGCGCGCGTTTCGCCGACGCCGCCGGAACCATCCACAATGAGTTCCCGAAGGAAGCGGGAGACGACGTGCCCGATTATTCGGCCAAGATCGCCGCGGCGTGGTATGATTCGCCGACGCGCGACGTCGTGCCGGTCGAACGCGCGAACGTGGTTTGGAGCGGCGAGGGCGGGAGCGTTGCGCTGGGACACGTCCACTTTGCGCGGCGCATCGCGGAACTCGTCCGTGAACGCGAGATCGACGCCGCGATCGAGCTGTTTTTCGAACGGGAATCGATCCATCTTTCGCCGAAGATCTTCAGGCGCGAGTTTGCCGAACGCCCGATCGAAATGGTTCGCCAGGGGATCAGGGAAGAGATGGCGCAGTTCGCGAGCTGCGACCCGGCCCGGAATTTCTACCTCTTCCTGATGCTCAACGACCAGCGCCGGAAGCTGCACTCGCATTTCGAGAATATCGACGTGCATCGGATCGAATTTCAGCTGCCGTTCTTCGACGCGGAATTTCTCCGCGCGGTTCTTGAAGTACCGTCCGATCTTTGTTTTGAGCACGCCTTGTATGTCGATTGGCTGTCGCGCTTCCCGACGGAAGTGAGGTCGGTGCCGTGGCAATCGTATCCGGGCCACGTCACGTGCCCGGTCGCCGATGACACGGAACTCGCGGACCAGTGGGGAAGCGGCTACCGGCGCGGCGAACGGAAGGTGATCGCCGCTAAGCTTCGGCGCGAGGCCCGCGAGATTCTGACTTCGCCGCATTTTCCGTCTGAAATACTCCGCCGGTCGGGTTTCAGGGTCGCGTATATGCTCCATCGGTCAGGTTTGCGCGATTACGGGTATTTGATCGCGACGGCGGCAACGCTCGAACGGTTCGCGCGCAATTGCGTTCGCTGACCGGGTGGTCGATCGAAGAGTTTTTGATAATAAACCAAATATAAGAGGAAATTGATCTATATGAGTCAGATAATCGGAGTGATCGGCGCCGGGACGATGGGGAACGGCATTGCCCAAACGGCCGCGGCGTCAGGATTCGACGTCGTGATGTGCGACGTCAGGGAAGAGTTCGTCAAACGCGGATTTGACACGATAGGCAAGAGCCTCGACCGGTTCGTCAAGAAAGAAACGATGACCGAGGAGACGAAGAACGAGATCCTCGGACGCATCCGCACGACGACGGCGCTCGAGGACCTCAAGGATTGCTTCCTGGTCGTCGAGGCGGCGACCGAGAGTTTCGAGATCAAAAAGCAGATTTTTGAAAAGATCGACGCCATCACTGGACCGGACTGCATTCTGGCATCGAACACGTCGTCGATCTCGATCACGAAGATCGCCGCCGTGACGGGCCGCCCGGACAAGGTCATCGGGATGCATTTTATGAATCCGGTGCCGTTGATGAAGCTTGTTGAGGTGATCCGCGGCATCGCGACGTCCGATGAGACATACGACAAGGTCCGCGAGCTTTCCGAGAAGATGGGCAAGACGCCGCTCGATTGCCAGGATTTCCCGGGTTTCGTCGCGAACCGGATCCTTCTGCCGATGATCAACGAGGCCGTCTTCGCGCTCCACGAGGGCGTCGCGACGCGCGAAAGCATCGACGGGATAATGAAACTCGGGATGAATCACCCGATGGGGCCGCTGACGCTGGCGGACTTCATCGGCCTCGACGTCTGTCTCGCGATCCTGCGCGTGATGCACGAAGGGCTCGGCGACCCGAAATACCGCCCGTGCCCGCTTTTGATCAAAATGGTCGATGCCGGATGGCTCGGGCGCAAGACGGGAAAGGGATTCTACGACTATCAATAGTTCGAGGTCATTGTTCGGCCACGATCGATTCTCATTGATTCGCTTTCTTGTTGATGTGAGGTTCGTGGCTGGAGGTGTTCCTCAGGCATAACCCTAAAGATATATGATGAAACGACTTTTGCTTCCTTTGAGTTTGATCCTTCTGGCCGCGTTCGGCATCTTCGTCGAGGCGCAGGTCCGGGTTGCGCCGCTCGACATCAAGCAACGAACGCTTGCGAACGGGCTGCGGGTCGTTTCCGTGCGGGACACTTCCAGTCCGACCGTTTCGATCCACGTTTGGTACGACGTCGGCGGAAAGAACGATCCGCCCGGCCGGTCCGGCTTCGCCCATATGTTCGAGCATATGATGTTCAAATCGACGAAGAACATGAAGAGCGAGATGATGGACCGGCTGACGGAGGACGTCGGCGGGTTCAACAACGCTTCGACGTGGGACGATTTCACGAACTACTACGAGGTCGTGCCGTCGAACCATCTCGAGCGGCTTCTGTGGGCCGAAAGCGACCGGATGGTGAACCTCAACGTCGATGAGGCGAACTTCGCTTCGGAGCGAGATGTCGTCAAGGAAGAGTACCGGCAGTCGGTGCTGGCGCAGACCTACGGACGGTTCTTCGAATATGTCAGCGCGCTCTCTTACGAGGTTCATCCGTACAAACGGGGCGTCATCGGCAACCTCGACGAACTGAACGCCGCGACGCGCGAGGACGCCGACCGGTTCTATCGCACGTACTACCGCCCGGACAACGCGTGGCTGATCGTCGTCGGCGATTTCGATCAGGCGCAGTTCGACGGTTGGGTCGACAGGTATTTCGGCCGGATCCCGAAGCCTTCGGGCGTGATCCCGCGCGTCACCGAGGTCGAACCCGAACGGACCAAATCCAAACGGTTCGACAAGACCGCGCCGAAGGTCCGGTTTCCATCCGTCGCCCTGACGTATCTCGGGCCGCCGTCGCGGAGCGCCGATATGCCGGCGCTGCGGGTCGCCGAATCGATCCTTTCGGGCGGCGAAAGCACGCGGCTCTATCTCGGTCTGGTCCGGCCCGGAACGGCGCAGGAAGTCAATTTCTACATCGATCTGCGGGTCGATCGATCCTTGCTGGTGGTCTACGCGATCGCGGCCGAAGGCTCGACGCCGGAGGATATGGAAAAGGCGATACTTGCCGAGATCGCCAAGATGCAGCGTGTCGCAGTCAGCCCGAAAGAGCTGCAGAAGGCGAAAAACCAACTCGTGGCGCGAGCTCTCCAAGGCCGCGAGACGCACGACGGGAAAGCGATCGCGATCGAGAACGCGGTCGCGTATCTCGGCGACCCGTTGGAGGTCAACGGCGATATCGAGAAGCTTCAGAAAGTGACGGCCGCCGATGTTCAGCGCGTTATGAAGAAGTATTTTCCGGCGAATCTGCGGTACGTCATCAATTACCGGAACGAAGGAGGTGCGTCAGATGCCAAATAGGCTGAGATCGATATTCGCGGCGTTTATTGTTGCTTTCGCTTCGGTCCACGCAATCGCTCAGAGCGATCTTCCCGAGCCCGGCCCGCCGCGTCCGTTCGTCGTTCCCGATGTCGTCGAGGCGAAATTGCCGAACGGGCTGACGGTAGCCACCGTGCAGCGAAGCAACGTCCCGCTTGTCACTGTCCGGCTGATGATCCGCAGCGGCGCGAGCGAAGAGTCAGGAGAAAAGGCCGGGCTTGCCGATCTCACGGCAGCGCTGATGACAAAACGGACTCGAACGCGGACGGCGGACCAGATCGCCGAGCAGATGGAGTTTCTCGGGGGCAGTCTTGTTTCGGGCGCCGACTGGAATAAAACAGTCTTCACGTTCACGGTCGCGAGCGACAAACTCGATGCCGCGATGGCGATCCTCGGCGATGTCATTCTGAATTCGACGCTCGACGCGAAGGAACTTGAACTGATCCGCTCGCAGGCGCTCGACACCCTCGCCGCCGATCTGAAAGAGCCGGCGTTTCTCGCCAACTATGCCGCGAGCCGTTTCAGTTTCGGCGAGCATCCGCCGGGCGGGACGCCGGAAAGCCTGAAGTCGATAAGGCGGTCGGATATCGCGCGGTTTCGGTCAGTCAAGTACAGACCCGACAACAGCGTTCTGGTTCTTGTCGGAGACGTCGACGGGAAGCGCGCTAAATCAGTTGGCGCGCGCTTTCTTGGCGCTTGGCGTTCGGCAATTGGACGTACGATCAAGATTAAGGGCGCCACGAACACGAAGGTAGACCAACGTGATAATGGAAACGCACGGATCTTGGTTGTTGACTTGCCGGATTCCGGACAATCTGCAGTCACATATTCGAGGGCAATACGCAATTCCGGGCGGGTGGTCTGTCTACTGCCGTTCGAATGTGAGTCGAATCCCATCTTTCATCCCGCCTCGGTCGCGAATTCGGTTCTTGGCGGCGGTTATTCGTCGCGGCTCAATCAGGAGATACGCATCAAACGCGGGCTGAGCTACGGCGCGGGAAGCGGCTTCAGCTGGCGTGGCTCGAAGACGAATTTCTCGACCCGGACGCAGACCAAGGACGAATCGGCGGCCGAGGTCGCCCGGATCGTCGTCGACGAGATCTCGAAACTAGGCAATTCAGACGCTGCGGAGGCCGAACTTGCGGCACGGAAACTCGTGATCAACGGCGACTACAGCCGGGAATTCGAGACGACGGCCGACCTTGCCGAAACGGTGAGCGTCGTCTATTCTTTCGCCCTTTCGACCTCGGAGATGAAATCGTTCGCGGCAAGCATTAATGCGGTGACCGCCGCCGATGTCAGAAAATTCGCCGCCGACTATCTGCTGAACGGCGACATCGTCATTGCGGGCGACTACCGCAAGTTCAAGGACGATCTCGCAAAACGATTTCCTGGAGCGTCGGTCCGAGTCATCGAGGCCGCAAGGCTCGATCTGTCCCGGGAATCGCTGGAGAATTGAACGAACGCCGTCGCATGGTCGGCGTTGAAGACTCCGAGATGCCCTAGAGGCGAGTGTCTTGCCCGTTGTCTGTGCGTGTTTCGCGACCTTGGCGGGAACGAAATCCCTCGAATGAATCCAAATTACGTCTTAGGGTTTCCATCGCGGATTCTTGACGGGTTTCGGACTGGCTGACGTTCCGCCCTTCGCGGACTTTGCGTGGGAAAATGCCTTTTTGGCGAGTGGACGCCGGTTCCTCGCGCAAAGCCCGCAAAGATCGCAACGGCGACAATCATAAAGATTCGCCTCGATGCGTAATCCCGGATGAATGTTCGGTCGGCGGTGGAGCGCGAGCGAGAATGTTCCGGATGTCAGCTGAAAATAAACAGCTCACAGCAAATGTTTCGTACATTCTCTTGCGTCGCAGTCGGACCCGTCCGGGTCGAGCGGAATCTGATTCCGTGCAACACGATAGGTCGGCCGTCTCCTTGTTTTTCTGCTTTTCAACTTGAGTCGCAACGAACGGTTTGCTTGAATTGAGGCAACGCGATGCACCGCAATCTTCGAACATTCATTGAACAACTTCGCGCCGAGAACGATCTCGTCGAGATCGGCGCAGAGGTCGATCCCTATCTGGAGATCGCCGAGATCCACCGCCGAGTCATTGAGGAAGGCGGGAAGGCCCTTCTGTTCACGAACGTCAAGGGATCCGGGTTTCCCGTCGTGACGAATCTTTTCGGGACCGCGAAACGCATCGATCTCGCGTTCGGAAAGAAACCGCAGCGACTTGTCCGGCGCGCGGTCGAAGCGGTCGAGGTCCTTTTGCCGCCGAAACCGAAGGAACTCTGGAATTACCGCGATCTCGCGTTCGCGGCCCTCAAGCTCGGCACCAAAAAGGTCGGCCGCGCGCCCGTTCTCGAGGTCTCGCAGACGCCGGTCGATCTCGAAGCGATTCCGTTGCTCCAGCTTTGGCACGAGGACGGAGGGCATTTCGTCACTTTGCCGCTCGTTTACACCGAAAGCCCGGTGTCGGGCAAGCACAACCTCGGAATGTACCGGATCCAGCGATACGACAAGACTTCGACCGGGATCCATTGGCAGATCGGCAAGGGCGGCGGATTTCATTACCACGAAGCCGAAAAGCAGGGAAACGACCTGCCGGTGACGATCTTTCTCGGCGGCTCGCCGGCGATGATCCTCGCGGCGATCGCGCCTTTGCCCGAGGACGTGCCCGAACTCGTGCTGGCGTCGGTGCTTGCCGACGGCAAGATCGAGACCGTCGCGAACCCGATCGAAGGTCATCACCGCCTGATCGCGGAGGCCGAATTCGCCATCTGCGGGAGCGTCGCGCCGCACGAACGCCGGCCCGAGGGCCCGTTCGGTGATCACTACGGTTATTATTCGCTGGTCCACGATTATCCCGTTTTCCGCGCGAAGGCGGTATATCACCGGCGCGACGCGATCTATCCGGCGACGGTCGTCGGAAAACCGCGCCAGGAAGATTTTTTCATCGGCGATTATCTGCAGGAACTGCTTTCACCGCTCTTTCCGCTCGTTATGCCGGCGGTGCGCGATCTTTGGAGCTATGGCGAGACGGGGTTTCACTCGCTCGCCGCGGCGGTCGTCCGCGAGCGTTACGGGCGCGAGGCACTGTCGGCGGGCTTTCGGATTCTCGGCGAAGGGCAGCTGTCGCTGACCAAGTTCCTTCTGCTTACGGACCGGCCGCAGGATCTGCGCGATTTTCCGCGGGTCCTCGAATCGGTCCTCGAACGCGTCGATTGGGCGAGCGATTTCTTCATCTTCGACCGGACATCGTTCGACACTCTCGATTACGCGTCGGGCAAGATAAACCATGGATCCAAAGCGCTTCTGGTCGGCGTCGGCGAACCGCGCCGCGAACTGGCGCGCGAATTTCGCGGTTCGTTGCCGAGGGGCGTCACGGCGGCGCGCGTTTTCTGCGGTGGATGTCTCGCGCTCGAAGCGGAATCCTACGCGTCCGATAAGGAACTTGCGGGACGGATCGCGAGCGACGACGCGTTCCGCGAGTTCGAAATGGTCGTCGTTCTGGACTCGATCGATCTTGCACGCTCGACGGAGAAATTCCTTTGGGCGACTTGGACGCGTTTCAATCCCTCGACCGACATCCGCGCGCGCGGCGTCGAGGTTCGGAACAATCATATCAGCTACGATTCGCCGATCGTCATCGACTCGCGAATGAAGCCTTGGTATCCGGCCGAGGTCGAAGTCCGACCCGACATCGCCGAACTGGTCGACCGCCGCTGGCTCGAGTACTTTCCGAACAAATGAAGAGAATCCTGATCGCGTTCGCGGCGTTGGTCGCCGTCACCGGGGTGGTCTGCCTCGGATATGCGTATTTCGTCGAACCGTTCCGCCTGGTCATCAATCAGCGCCGTTTGCCGGTCGCGAACTGGAATCAGGCCTACAACGGACTGCGGATCGTCGCGATCAGCGATATTCACGGCGGATCTCGGGGCGTCACCGAGGAGAAGATCAAACAGGTCGCGGACGCGGCGAACGCGCAGAATCCTGACATCATCGTCCTGCTCGGCGATTTCGTGTCCGAGGAACGGACCGACAGGACGAAACTCAAAATGCCGCTCGCGACGATCGCGGCCAACCTTCGCGGGTTGCGCGCGCCGCTCGGGGTCTACGCCGTTCTCGGCAATCACGACGGTTGGCACGACGATGCGGCGGTCGCCGCCGCGCTTCGGAAAGAAGGGCTGCGGGTACTCGAGAACGAGATCGCCGTCGTTGAACGCAACGGAAGAAAACTGAGGATCTTGGGGCTCCGCGATCATATGAAGCTCACGCCGAACTGGCAGAAGCTCTCGAACGAGCTCAAGGAACTCATCGCCGCGAGCCCGGGCGACTCAGACCTGATCGTGCTGCAGCACAGCCCCGACGTGCTGCCGATGATCACCGGCGGGTTGCTGATCTCCAGCGATCTGCGGCTGATCCTCGCGGGCCACACGCACGGAGGTCAGGTTTGGTTGCCGCTGATCGGAACCCCGATCGTGCCTTCCAGCTATGGACAAAAATACTCGTACGGGGCGGTGCGCGAGAACGGAATCGATATGTTCGTAACGACGGGAGTCGGCACGAGCATCCTGCCGATCCGATTCATGATGCCGCCCGAGATCGCCGTCCTCGAGATCGTCTCCGAAAACTGACCGCGGGCTATACGACTGCTCTCACCGCTCACCGCTTGCTGCCCACCGCTCACCGTCTCAACATCGAACGGACGTTCTCGATCCGGCCATCGTTCGGTGCGGGTTTGAGACCGAGAATCTCGCACATCAGGTTGTATACCTCGACGTTCGCGAACGGCTCGGCGACGAAGGACCGTTTGAAGGCCGGACCGTGCGCGACGAATGTCGCCTGCATCGACTGATACTTGTTGTCGTAGCCGTGAGCGCCGCGCGGGCGGGCGGGATCATCGATGTCCTTGGTCAGATCCTCGTAGCGTTTCCGGCTCGTCGTCAGCCATCCTTCCTCGCTCGAGCAGACGATCGGCGCCACGCGCTTGCCTTGCCGGTAATTGAGGCGCTCGGGGATGTCTTCCTTTTTCCAGCAGGTCGCGTGCTCGAGTTTCGAGATCTTCGCAAAGATCCCGTCGATCTTGCCGGGCTTCGGAAAGATCTGGATGATCTCGTTCGTCCAAAGAATCCGTTCGGCGAGGTCGAAATCGAAGTGATCGTCAAGGAACGTTCTTTGGGTGTAATAGACGGGCGCCATTCCGTGATCTGAAACGATCATCACGTTCACTTTGTTGTCGATCTTGCGCGCCCGAAGTCCGTTCATCAGGCGTTCGAGATAGCTGTCTACGTTCCAAACGGCGTACTTCGTCTCCTCGGCATCGGGGCCGAACGCGTGGCCCGCGTCGTCCGTGTCGGAAAAATAGAGCGTCATCATCGTCGGCCGTTTTTCCTTCGGAAGATCGAACCAGCCCAGGACCTTGTCGACACGCATCTGGGGCGGGACGTCGCCGTCGTATCTCCGCCAGAACGTCGGTTGCTCGCCGTTTATCAGGGTTTCGGACCCGACGAAGAAATACGACGCCGCGATCCGGCCCTGTTTTTCGGCGGTCACCCAGATCGGCTCGCCGCCCCACCAGCGCGGATTCTCGACCTCCTTGCGTTTCGACATCGAGAATACTTCCCCGAAATCGAACACGTTGTTCTCGACGATGCCGTGGTTTGCGGGGTAAAGCCCGGTCGCTATCGTGTAGTGATTCGGAAAGGTCTTCGTCGGGAAAGACGGGACCATCCACTTCGCCCGGACGCCCTCGCGCGCCAGGCGGCGCAATGTCGGCGGAGAGAACTTGTCGATGTAATCGTACCGGAACCCGTCAAGCGAGATCAGGATCACGGTCGGCTCGAGATCCCGTACGGGCTGTTGGGCGAACGCGGTCGTGGCCGGGAACGCGACAAACAAGAGCAGCAGTCGGAAAAGCATCTTCATAGAGAGAAAACTACTTCAATTTCGGGACATTTTCAAAAGTTCAGATATCAAGTCCGACAAACGCACTTGCCTCCAGAAAAATCTTGGCAAAAAGAGATCGCCGCTGCCGTCTTCAGTTTTTGTTCCGAAAGCAATCATTCAAGGAGACTCAAGAATAATGTCGATAACAAAACTCGCCAACGTCCCATTGGTACCGCAGCCGACCGACGGAGTATGCTGGTATGCCTGCTCGCGCATGCTGTACAGATGGTCGCAGGCCACCGGACGCGGCGTGATGAAAAACCCGCAGGACGACTGCGGGTATTACACGCGGTTTCAGAACAACGGCGACATCGCGGCGTTCCAGAACAATCACCTGGGGCGCGCGTTGAACATGAAACTGCATTCGAGCCTTTCTCTGGACTATGAGTCGGTGCTTTCTTTCCTTCAAGATCACGGACCGATATGGACGGGACTCAGGAAGAACTGGGGCGGAAACGATCACGGACACGTCGTCGTCATTTGCGGCGTGGCCGATACCGGCGTCTTCATACACGATCCCGAACCGGTCAAACAGGGCAGCACGTTTTGGCTGACGTGGGACCAGATCAAAAAAGCGGTCGCCGGCGAACCCAAGTCGGATCCGCCGTTCATGACCGCCGCGTAGCTAATTGCCGAACCCGCCGATCTCTTTGAGTTTGGCCCGGAAGCGGGCGTCGTGCCCGGTCTGAATGCCTTGCGCGCAGAACCAGGCGTGGGTCAACTCGTGTTTGAGGATATTCGTGATCTGCTGGTTCGGGGCTTTCGTTAGGAAAGCCTTTTTCACATAGACGGTCGGGACCTTGCCGGGCGAGCAGGTGGTATATGCGACGCCCGGTTCGACCGCGATGTTCTTCGGCTGGATGGGTTCATCGACGACGAAGACCGCGACCTTCGGCATCGATCCGAAAAGCGGCGTGATGCGATCGGCTTCGGCTTGGATCTTGGAATCTCTTACCCCTTTGTGATCGGGCGTGACCGCCGCTGAAGGGATCGTGTTCGTCGAATTCGTCGTCTCGGGCACGCGCGAGCAGGCGAACGAAACCGCCGCCGCGAGGATGATCGAGATCGTTCGTAATTTCATTTTCGGCCCGATTAGGCTTCACCGATCCAAGATTCAAGAGTCAAGATTCAAGAGTCAAGATTCAAGAGTCAAGATTCAAGAAATCCAAATTCCAAATTCCAAATTCCAAAATCCCAGATCCCAGATCCCAGATCCCAGATCCCAAATCCCAAATCCCAAATGCCAAATGCCATCAAGGTCTCAACCGGTAAAGCATCCTCGGGAACGGAATCGTCTCACGGATATGCTCGATGCCGCACATCCAGGCGGTGCAGCGCTCGATTCCCATTCCAAACCCGGCGTGCGGGACGCCGCCGAACCGCCGCAGATCTAAATACCACTCAAACGCTTCTTTGGGAAGATCGTGCGCCGCGATCTGCTTTTCGAGAAACTCCAGATCGAACGCGCGCTCGCCGCCGCCGATGATCTCTCCGTATCCTTCGGGCGCCAATAGATCCACGCCGAGCGCCAACTCGGGACGGTCCTTGTCGCGCTCAAAATAGAACGCCTTGATCGCGGCCGGGAAGTGGTGCACGAACACCGGCTGGCCAAACTGGCTCGACAGATAGGTCTCGTCGGGCGCGCCGAAATCGCCGCCCCATTCGAAAGTGTTCTCGAGTTCGCCTTTCGCGTGTCCTTCCTGAAGCATCTTGACGGCATCGTCGTAATGGACCCGCGGGAAAGGCGCGGAGATGGCTTCGAGTTTCGTGATATCTCGCTCGAGGACGTTGAGATCGTCGCGACGATCCTCAAGCACGCGGCCGGCGATGAACGTGATCATGCGTTCGCCGAGGTCCATCACGTCGGCGAGATGCGCGTATGCCATTTCCGGTTCGACCATCCAGAATTCGGTCAAATGGCGCCGGGTCTTGGACTTTTCCGCACGGAACGTCGGTCCGAAAGCGTACGAGCGACCGAATGCGGCAGCCGTCGCCTCGTTGTACAGCTGCCCGCTTTGCGTCAGATATGCCTTGTCGTCGCCGAAATAATCGACCTCGAACAACGTGGTCGTCCCCTCGCAGGCAGCGGGAGTGAAGATCGGCGTGTCGGCGAGGATAAAGCCGTTGGAGTCGAAGAAATCGCGGACGGCCTTGATGACCGTATGCCGTACGCGCAGGACCGCGTGCTGCTTCTTGGAGCGGATCCACAAATGCCGGTGGTCCATTAGAAACTCGGTACCGTGCTCTTTCGGTGTGATCGGGTAGTCGTGGGCGTTCTGAATCACCTCGAGCCCGGTGACATCGAGTTCGACGCCGATCGGCGAACGCGCATCTTCCTTGACGTTGCCGCGAACGACGATAGACGATTCCTGCCCGAGCCCTTTGGCCCTCTCGAAAAGCTCTTCGTTGTTCGGTTTGAAACAGACGCACTGGACGATTCCCGTACCGTCGCGAAGTTGAAGGAACGCGAGTTTGCCGCTTGAACGCGAGTTGTAGAGCCAGCCCTTGAGGGTTACCGCCTCGCCGATGTGATTCTTTAGTTCGTTGATATATGTTTGGTTCATTGTCGAAAGCGCTCGGATCGGATCGGTGATCCCGAATCCCGACGCAACGTTCATTCTAGCGAAAATCTCGAATGGCAAAAAGTCGGCAAGCGCGGGGCGTCCGGCGGCGGGCGCGACCTGCCCGGACCGAACATCGATTTGACATTTTGAAAGTATGTAACTAATCTGGTTACACTATGGCGGGGAATTCGAAGTTTGCGACCGCGATCCACGTTGCCGGGGTTCTCTCGTTCGCGGAGCGGATGCCGGTCACGTCCGAAGCGATCGCCGAAAGCTGCGGTACGAATCCGGTCGTCATCCGAAGAATCATCGGGCTTCTGACAAAACACGGCTTGGTCGAGGTCAAGAAAGGAGCCGGCGGCGGCGCGCGATTGACGCGCGATCCGGCGCGCATTTCGCTGGCGACGATCTATGACGCGCTCGAGGAAGACCCGGTTTTCGACGTTCCGCAGTTCGATGAGGGCCACGCCTGCGCCGTCGGAAAGATCGTCAGGCCGGTCCTGGCCGAGGTCCTGCGCGAGGCCGAAGACGATCTCCGCGCGAGCCTCCGTGAACGCTCGCTGGCCGAGGTTATCGAACTCGTCCGACTTAGACTTGTCGACGAATGCGGCAGCGAATCGAAAACGGGCGGCGTCGTTCGGAAGTCCACGATCCAGAATCCGAGTTTGCAACGTGTCTGAATCCAAAAAGAAAAAAAAGATCGATTACACACGGGCCTGGGCCGAAGCGCGAAAGCTGATCTGGAGCTACCGCTGGCGGCTGCTCGTCGGACTGGGACTGATGCTCGCAAGCCGCGCCGCCGGAATGGTCCTTCCGTACTCGACGAAGTTCCTGGTCGACAACGTGTTCGGCGAGCGGCATTTCGAACTGCTCGGCTGGATCGCGCTCGCCGTCGGCCTGTCGACGGTTTTTCAGGCGGTGACATCGTTCACGCTTTCGCAGGTTCTCGGCGTCGCCGCGCAGCGCGCGATCACGGAGATGCGCAAGCGCGTGCAGGCGCACATTGAGCGCCTGCCGACCTCCTATTTCGATTCGACGCAGACCGGACAGTTGATCTCGCGGATCATGCGCGATGCCGAAGGGATAAGGAACCTCGTCGGAACAGGGCTCGGCCAGATAGTCGGCGGACTGCTGTCGGCGCTCGTTTCGATGATCGTTCTGTTCTATCTGAACTGGCAGATCACGCTGATAACGCTCGCTGTGCTCGCGATCTTCGGATATGTATTGAGCTACGCATTCAAGCAGTTGCGTCCTTTGTTCCGTGACCGCGGCGAGATCGAGGCCGAGGTCACGGGCCGTCTCAACGAAGGCTTGGGCGGAATCCGAATCGTCAAAGCATATACTGCGGAGAAGCGCGAAGAACTCTCGTTCGCGCGCGGGGCGCACAAGCTTTTCAGAAACATCGCTAGATCGATGACCGGCGTTTCGGCGACGGGCGCGTTTGCTTCGGTGATCATCGGCGCGATCGCGGTCATCATGATCTGGTTCGGAGGCAACGCGGTCATCGCTAACATGCAGGATCCGACGCGTGGAATGACCTCGGGCGATTTTACAATGTACATCGCGTTTACGATCTTCATGGTCATCCCGATCGTCGATCTGGCGAACATCGGAACGCAGATCACCGAAGCGTTCGCCGGGCTCGACCGGATCTCGGAGGTCTTCGCGATGCGGACCGAGACCGACGAGGACAAGAACAAGGCAGCGATTCCGAGGCTCGACGGGGCCGTCGATTTTGAGGACGTTCATTTCGAGTATGAGGCGGGCGTGCCGGTTCTAAAGGGCGTCTCATTCCACGCTGCCGCGGGAACGACGACGGCGCTCGTCGGGTCGAGCGGGTCAGGGAAATCGACGATCCTGAGCCTCGTTCTGAACTTCATACAGCCCGGCCGCGGCCGCGTTCTGATAGACGGGCGCGACCTCGGATCCGTCAAGCTTCAAGACTACCGGCGACATCTCGGGGTCGTGCTCCAGGACAACTTCCTGTTTGACGGAACGATACTCTCGAACATTAGATTTGCGAATCCGCACGCGGATTTCGACAAGATCCGCGAGGTCTGCAGGATCGCGAACGCCGATGAGTTCATCGACAAGTTCCCGGACAAGTACGATACCGTCGTCGGCGAGCGTGGTGTCAAACTGTCGGGCGGCCAAAGGCAGCGGATCGCGATCGCCCGCGCGCTGCTTGCGAATCCGCGGATCCTGATACTCGACGAGGCGACGAGTTCGCTCGATTCCGAAAGCGAGGCGTTGATCCAGGAAGGCCTCCGCCGCCTGCGCGAGGGCCGAACGACATTCGTCATCGCCCACCGCCTTTCGACCATTCGTTCGGCGGATCAGATCCTGGTCGTCGAGGCCGGCGCAATACTCGAGCGCGGCACGCACGAAGAACTGATCGCGATCGGCGGCCGCTACAAGCAGCTTTACGACAAGCAGTACCGGTTCGAACAGAACCTCTTTGTCAACCCCGGCGAAGAAATTCTAAATGAGGAGAACAACGCAGTTTCGAAACTATAGCTATGGCAGAATCACAGAATTTTCAGAACCACGTCCGCTGGTTTCCGCTTTTCCATTTCGTTATCTTTCCGCTTCTGGTTTTTAATCTGGTTTGGCAATCGGTCAGGCTGTATCAGGAACCGAGTTGGGATCGCGCCGAATGGGTGCTGATTTCGTTCGTTTTCATCCTGATGATACTCGCAGCGCGCCTCCAGGCACTGCGGGCGCAAGACCGGGTCATCCGGTTGGAGGAAAGGCTTCGGTACGATTCGGTACTTTCGCCGGAACTTGCGGCGAAGGCCAGGAATCTCCGAACCTCCGACATCATCGCGCTTCGGTTCGCCTCGGACGAGGAACTTCCTGATCTGGCCGCGCGTGCGGTCAACGGCGAGTTCAAGTCCCAAAAGGACATCAAACTGGCGATCCGGAACTGGCGCGGGGATCATTTGCGGGTCTGATCGGACAAAATGCGCCCCGGCGCACAATTCGCCGAATTTTGTTTTGACTTTATGACAAATTCGGAATAGTCTTGTCGAACCAAACAAATACCTTCAGCGAGGAACTAGAAAAAGATGAAAAATATTCAAGCATCAGGCTGGATCCGGCGTTTGACCGCACTTTCTTTGGCGGTCGTCCTGTATTCCACTTCGGTCGCGTTTTTGTTCGCCGCCACGTCGGCGAGGGCGCTTGGCGAGATCTCAGTCAGCGGAGGCAGCAGTACCGCCCGCTTTGTTTGGGTGAACGGCGAAAAGGCCTTCAGCGGCCGGACCTTCGTGTCGGGCGCATTGATCGCGACCGAGGCTGACAGCGCCGCCGTCCGGCTCAATAACGGTTCCTCGATCCGTCTTGAGGCGAACAGTTCGGTCGAATTGAGCTTTTCGGAAACGTCGATCGGCGGACGCGTCATCTCCGGGAAGGTTGATGTTTTCGCCGCCCAGGGAGTCGATGTGAACGTGACGACGCCAGACGCTGTGATCTCCGATGAGAATGCCGATGCAAAACGCTTTACGCTTGACCTTAATTCGGGAACCACGACCATGAATGTCGAAACCGGCTCGGTCCTACTCAGCAACGGCAACGGCGCGGTCCCGGTCAGTGTCGGCGGTGACGACGAACGCGACGGCAGCGGGAAATGCGTCGACACCGACAAGGACGGCAAGCTGGAGTGCGATTGTGACAGCGACGACAAGAAAGACAGCAACGGCAACTGCGTCGATACCGACAAGGACGGCGTGCTTGAATGCGGTTGCGGCGGCGGCGGCGGAATGGCCGCCTGGAAGCCGGCGGCGCTCTTTGCGGGAATAATCGGAACGGCGGTCGTCGCGCTATTGATCGCGACCCGTGACAACGAAGAGAGCCCGCGCCGCTGAGCCCGGTTCGAAGATTTATTGGAGAAAAAGACCGGATTCGATCCCGGTCTTTTTCTTTGCCAGGAAAGCCGCCCGACGGGACGGCTTTCCTTGCGATCCAAGAATGGTGAGTCGTGCAGGGCTCGAACCTGCGACCCGAAGATTAAGAGTCTTCTGCTCTACCAACTGAGCTAACGACCCATAACTGAACGATTTAGATTATAAACATATTCACCGGGAAATTTCAAAATCGGAAAAACGCAAGACCGACGGCCGATGCGATATCCCGCGCGGGTTCGGCAGGCAAACTGCGGCTGCAAAAAATCCGTCGCCGATCGTTCCATATTTGGCAAAATCAGGGCTTACGGCGAAAATAGAGCGTAGATGAAGGAATGTCCGGAATGCAAGGTCTGTTACGGCGACAATGTCGCGATGTGTCCTGCCGACCGCAAGGAGACGCGATTCTCGTTGCCCGGGGACCAGTTGCTCGCAGGCCGTTACTTTCTTGAGCGCCAGCTTGGAAAAGGCGCGATGGGGCAGGTCTATCTCGCGCGCGACAAGAAATTCGACGCGCGCTGGGTCGCGGTCAAGACCGTGCGTCAGGATCTGCTGAGTTCAGATGACCTTCAGGAAGGCGAGGCGATCGCCCGGTTCGAGCGCGAAGCGCAATCGGCCGCCTCGATCCAGCATCCCAACACCGTTTCGGTCACGGATTTCGGTGAAACGCCGGAAGGCGTGTTCTATCTCGTGATGGAATACGTGGAGGGAGAGACTCTCCATCGACTACTGCGCCGCGAAGGCACGCTCTCGATCAAACGTGCGGTCAGGCTGCTTCGTCAGATCGCCGACGGCGTCGAGGCGGCCCACGACCGGGGCATCCTTCACCGCGACCTGAAGCCGGCGAACATCTTCCTTATGTCGAAAGGTCGTCCCGGAGACGACGGATTTATCAAGGTGGGCGATTTCGGTCTCGCGAAGATCGTGAACCAAACCGCAACCGATATCAATTCGAAGAATTCTCCGTCGTCGCGGGGCATCATCGGCACGCCCGAGTTCATGGCACCCGAGCAGATGCAGCCCGAACTCGGCGTCGACGTCAGGGCCGATATCTATGCGCTTGGAACGATCGCGTACCTGATGCTCGGTGGCCGGACCCCGTTCACGGGCGATCTGATGCAGCTCGTGATGCAAAAGGTAATGCAGTCGCCGCCGGCGCTCTCGACGATACGAACCGACATTCCGGCGGATGTCGAACGGGTGATTATGAGGGCGCTCGAGACCGACAAGGGCCGGCGACCGGCGACGGTCGGCGAGTGGATCGGCGAACTTGAGCAGGCATCGGGCGATGTCGACGAACCGCGCGGCAGCGGTTCGGCCCGGCTGGTTATCTTGGCGCCGGTCGGCGCCGAGGTCTACGTGGATGACGAAAGGCGCGGGAGCATTGGGAGTTCGGGTCGGCTGGTGCTCGCCAACGTTCCGGCCGGACAGCATGTTCTGCGCGTCTCGAACGCCGGCGACAAGGATGACGAGCGGGTCATCGAACTGCGCGAAGGCGGTGAAGAGCAGGTCATACAGGCGCAGCTCAGGAGTGTGAAGGCGTCTTCGAGCCAGCCGTCGCCGTCACAGGGAAGCCAGAGCGGGACCGCGCAGTCGAGCATTATGCCGGGCATCGTCGCGTGCGCGAACTGCGGAGCGCGGTTTGCCGAAGGCGTCAAATTCTGCGGACGTTGCGGGAACCGGAGTTTCACCGCCGTGAGCGCCGGACCTAACTCGCGCAGCTATTCGACTTGTCCGCGCTGTTCCGCGATGCTCCCGCAGGATGCCAAGTTTTGCGGCAAATGCGGCGCGCAGTTCGGCCATCTGACGGCCTCGCCGCCTGTCTCCGGCGTCGCGCCCTTCGTGAATCCGGGCGTCACCTATCCGCCGCCGGTGACGCCGCCGACCTTCACCGCGCCGATGCAACCGCCGGTTAGCGTTCAGAGAATCTGCCCCCGATGCGGAAATGTGGTATCCCCCGGATCGCGTTTCTGCGGCAAGTGTGGCGGACCCGTGGCCTGAACGTTCCGGAGATTCCAGATTTCGGGGATTCCAGATTCCAGATTCCAAGATTCCAAGATTCCGGAGAAAGCGGAGAAAGCAGAGATCCCGGAGGTTCCAAAGATTCCAAAATTTCAGATTCCGGGGATTCCAGATTCCAGGGATTCCAGATTCAGGTCCTTCGAAAAACCGGAGCCACCGACCGTTCGTGTCGAGTTCGTGCTGCTTCGTGGATGAAAAACGCTGTCATCCACGATTCCAGATTCCAAGATCAATCCCATATTACGCATTGGAGAAATTTGCCCGCGAATCCTCGCGAATTCGAGCGAACAAGGCAATTGTTCGGGATCGAATGCCTGAGATCTTATGCTGGTGTGTTTTCCAAGTTATTGACATTGTTGATGTTATCAGAAGACAACAGTCAATGGCGGATTCGCGAAGATTGGCGGAGATTAGCGGTCTGATTCCTATCGTTCAATTTGGGTTAATCCCAAATTCCGCGTTAGGATTTCCATCGCGGATTCCTGACCTGTTTCGGACTGCCTGACGTTGCGCCCTTTGCGGTCTTTGCGTGGGAAAATGCCTTTTTGGCGAGTGGATGCCGGTTCCTCGCGCAAAGCGCGCAAAGATCGCAACGGCGACAATCATAATGATTCCCCTCTATTGCGTGATCCCGGTTAATCTTGGAATCTCTGGAATCTTGGAATCTTGGAATCTTGGGATCTCAGGAATCCTGGAATCTGGAATCTTGAATCTTGAATCTGGAAACTCTGGAATCTGGAATCTTGAATCCCTCGAATCCAAGAACTCCAAATTCCAAAATCCATCATCCCGGACAAATCCCCTGACGCGATTTATCGAGGAATATGCTAATCTTTTACCGCTATGAAGATCTGCCCGCAATGCCGGCAAACCTATTCCGATGACGGTCTGAACTTCTGCCTCACCGACGGGAGCATTCTCGATTTCCAACGGCCGACGGAAGCCCGGACGATGGTGTTCGAACAGCCACGCGTGACCAACGAATTCCGTCCCGTGCAGCAGTCTCAGCCGCCGGCGGTATGGCAGGGACAGCAGTCGGTCCAGCCCGCCCAATACGGAGCGGTTGCGCAAAGGGTCGGAAACACGGACCGTTCGCTCCCGATCATCTCGCTCCTGCTCGGGATCTTCTCGATAATTCTCGGTTGTTTTCTGATCGGCATTCCTTTGGGGATCGGGGCAATAGTTACCGGCGGTTTTGCGATCCGGAACGAGAACAACGAACCCGATCGATACGGCGGCCGCGGGATGGCGATAGGCGGGGTCGTGACCGGCGCCGTCGGACTCGCGATCGGGCTTATCTTCGCCGTTTTATATATGGTAACCTGATGATATAGAATGGTTTATTATCTGATCCGATGCGAGTTACACTTCGCGTAGTCGCCGGGCCCCAGACGGGCCGCGTATTTACGTTTGACCAACACGACACCTTTATGATCGGGCGCAGCGAGGACTCGCACTTCTGCCTGCCCCAGGACAAGTATTTCTCTCGCCACCATTGTCTTGTCGAGATCGCGCCGCCGCAGGCGTTCCTTCGCGATCTCGGGTCGACGAACGGCACGTTCGTCAACGGCGTCCGCGTCGAATCGGTCTACCTCAAGAGCGGCGACCGCATCCAGGGTGGCGAAACCGTGCTTGAGGTCGAGGTGACCGGCGATCCGGAGACGCGGCCGGAGTTTCCACTCGAAGCGGGAATGCGCACGACGCCGTCGATGATTACGGTCCAGTGCCTGAATTGCGGGCTTCCTTCGAAGGCCGAGGTTTCGCGGCCCGATGCGAAGATGACGTTTCTCTGCGACGACTGCCGCGAGACGCTGAAGGCGAACCCGCAGCCCATCCCGAATTATCAGATGATCCGCGTTCTCGGGCAGGGCGGTATGGGAAGCGTGATGCTCGCGCGGCATATCACCGACGGAAGGCCGGTCGCGATAAAGACCCTGTTGCCCGAAGTTGCGGTCTCGGAGCAGTCGCTCAAACGGTTCATGCGCGAGATCGAGGTTGCCGCATCGCTCAGGCATCCGTACATCGTGAGCTATATCGAGCACGGCACGCACAATGGAGTCGTCTATCTTGTGACCGAATTCGTGAGCGGAATGGACGCGTCAAAGCTCGCTCGCTCGCGCGGCGGGAAACTTCCGTACCCAGAGGTCGTCAAGATCATCGAGCAGACGCTTTCCGCGCTTGATTTCGCCCACTCGCAGGGATTCGTCCACCGCGACATCAAGGAGCAGAACATTCTGGTGACCGGAAATTATCCGGGCTACGTCTCGAAACTCACCGATTTCGGGCTCGCGAAGAGTTACAAGCAGACCGGAATGAGCGGCGTAACGATGGTCGGCGACGTTGCCGGCACGATCGCGTACATGCCGCCCGAACAGGTCCGCGATTTCAAAGAGGTCCAGCCGCCGTCGGACATCTACGCGACCGGGATGACGGCCTACTCGCTTCTGACGGGGGCGCACGCGCTCGACATTTCGCCGCGCGCCGGGATCGCGGAGACAGTCAAGGCGATCTTCGAAAAGCCGATCATTCCGATCAGCCAGCGGACCAGCGATATACCGATCCGCGTCGCGAGCGTTATCGAAACGGCGATCGCGAAGCAGGTCGAACTGCGTTGGCGATCGGCGGGCGAAATGCGCGACGCGCTGTTGCGGGCGATGAACTGATCGTGCAAACCGTCTTCGGCGATCGATCCTTCCGTCACGAGTTCCGCCGGTCCTGTGACTCCGCGTTATCGCGGATTCGCACGGCCGCGAGCATCGCTCCCATCAGCAGCCACAGGTGCCGCGCATCTTCGAACGAGCCTGTTAGACCCTGATAGAAAAAACCGCATATTAGGCCGACCGCAAGCGTCCGCGACAATCGATCGGACCGCCAGGACCGTCGGCATAAGGGGATGACGATCGCCAGAAGCGAGATGAGTCCGATCAATCCAGAATCTGCCGCGACATTTATGAAGGTATTGTGCGCATCGGCCAGCGTTTGCGTCCTGCCTGACGGATCGATGTAACTGATACGAAAGGGATCGACTCCGGTGCCGCGGCCGAGGATCGGATCCGCTACGAACGCCGCGAGACCCGCCTGCCAGGTTATGAACCGTGCGCTCGGTTCAAAATGAACGCTGGCGACGTCGAACGAGAAGAGCGAATCGGGCTGCCGGGCATACGAGACGGCCGAGGCGATGAAGAACGTGAACGCGGCGCACGCGAGCGCCAACGTCAGAGTCGGGCGCAGCCAGACGGCCCGCGGCATCTGGAGATCGGAATATGCAAACAGCGCGGCCGCCAGAAATATGCCTCCGACTCCGGGCGAGATCGTCAACAACGCGCAGAGCCCGACGACGGTTAGCAGAATCGCGGCGAGCCCGCGTCCGATAACGTCGGTTCGGAGTCCGGCAACGACGATCACGGCGCCGACGTTGAGGTAGTTCGCGAGCATATTGGCGTTCACGAAGGTCGCCGCGACACGCGGATAGTCCCCTGGCGGCAGCGTGCCTTTGTGAAACAGCGTGTAAGAAAGAACGGGATTGTCGGGCGCGATGTAGAACAGAACGGCCGACAGCACGCCCGACAACGACACGACCGAAACCGCGGCGATCCAGACCCGTAGAACAAGCTTCAGATCCTCATCGTTTCGGACCATCAGGAACGTAATGAACGGTATCGACGCCAAATAGAGTTTCCCGATCAGTTTGATCAGGCTTTGCCACGGATCGGCCGAGAACAGCGTGGAGAGTGTCAGCGCAATTGCCAAGCTTGCGGCCGGGATCAAGTAGCTGTCCCACCGGAGTTGTATCGAATGCGCAAGCAACGAGACGAAGACCGCGACGCAAACGACCGCGAAGACGGCGTCCGATATCTGAACCGATACACCCGCGACCTTCAACGCCGGCTGCATGAACCCGAGCGCGAAGACATACAGAAGAAAGAGCCAAAATGCAGGTCTAGCCGACATCTTTGAGCAGCCTTGCGATGGCGTCCGCGAACTCATTTATCTCGAAGTTCTGCGGATCGTCGTGGGCATCCTTGATTCCGGCGTCGATCGCCGAGTGATACGCCGGGACAAGCCACGATCCGCGCCTCGCGCTCGCCGCGAGATAAAGCAGCGCGAGCCGTTCGTATTGCGCGTCAGAAAAACCCGGGATCGGCGCGATCAGATCATTGTTCGGATTGGCCGACGCCGGATCGCGCCGCCGCGGCTGAACAAGTTCGATATGGATCTGAAGCCCCTTCGCTTCAGTCTTCAGGAAATCGCGCGCGAATTTCGTGCCGAACCCCTTTCTGACCGGTTCGGCAAAAGGCGTCGCGGTGAGCGACGCGCCAAGCCGGTTGACGAACACGTGCGCCACCGGCTGATTGATCCAAACCGAGAGCTTGTTTCCGCGCGCCGCCGGATTCGTGTCGAGATCGGCAGGGAACTCGGCGTCGATCAGGTTCGGCGTCGACGTGTCGTGGATGATGAAATAGAGCGCCGTAATCGTGGAGCCATCGGGAAGCCGGGCCGAAGACAACGGAAGATTGAGGTCGCCACCGATCTCGTCCTCGGCGATGCCCCTTTTCTCAAGATACTTCCGGATCTTGTCGCGATTCGGTTTGACGGGCTTGCCGATCAGCCTTTCAAGCGGCGCCGGCAGTTTCCGAAGCGCTTCGCCGAGCGCTCCGCCTTTGCCGTTCGGCCTCAGCAGGCAGCGGGCCTGCTCGACGGGGCTGCCCGCAAACTGCAGCGTCGCAGGGTCGAACGCACAGGGTTGGTTCTGCGCCCAAACGTCCATAAACGAGAGAACGACCATCGCCGCCGCACAGACAGATCGCCGCAGAATGGCCGTTGATTCAGGGGACTTCGTCGATTCCATGATTCCAGGGATGTCGTCGAATCGAGGGATTCCACGAATTCAAAAGTTCCAGAGATTCCAAGGATTCCAAGATTCCACGGATTCCAAGATTCCAGGGATTCGAATGATTCCAGAGATTCCAAGGATTCCAAGATTTCACGGATTCCAAGATTCCAGGGATGCCGTCGATTCCAAGGATTCCAAGGATTCCAAGATTCCAGAGCTTCTTAGGATGCCATAATTCCACGAATTTCTTCGATTCCAGAGATTGGGGCGATTTCAGGAATTCCAGCGCTTCCAGGCTCGTGGAGATGTCTCAAAAATCTAACGCTGTCCGTTGGCGAACGCCGACCAGCTTCTGGATTTCAAAGCTTGACAAACCACCCCAAGAAGAAAGAAATCCTTCCAAAATCCAAAATCCAAAATCCAAAATCCGAAATCCAAAATCCGAAATCCAAAATCCGAAATCCAAAATCCAAAATCCCAAATGGCTCCGCTCAGATCGTCTTCGTGACCTTTGAAAGCGAGCGCGGAGCGTCGGCGTCGAGCCCTTTCTCGCGGGCGAGCATCGCGGCGAACAACTGGGCCGGAATTATGAACGGGATTGGCGACAGAAACTCGTCGATCTCCGACGGCATCAGCAGCGATCTGGAGCTGAGTTTCGCGATCTCCGGATCGTTCGTTATCGCGAGGGAGTCGGCGTGAAGCTCGCGAAGGCGGTTCAACAGATCGACATTGCTCGCGCGCGTGACGCCCGACGGCCCGAAGAGTATCACCGGAAAGCGGCGCTCGACTATCGCCAGAGGCCCGTGGAAGAAATCGGCGGACGAAAAGCGCTCGGCGACGACGTAACAGGTCTCCATCAGTTTGAGCGCGAGTTCGTATGAGTTTCCGTAGTTCAGGCCGCGACCGACGACGACGCAGTTTTCCATAAAGACGTAACGCCGCACGAGTTCCTCGACCTCGGATGTGAGCTGCAGCGCCTGGGCCGCGAAATGCGGGATACGTTCATAATCGATCTCGCTTGCGCCAAGCGCCGCGGCGAGCATGTAAAAATGGAGCATCTGGCCGGAGTAGGTCTTGGTCGCGGCGACCGACTTTTCACGTCCGGCGTGAATCAGCAGCGTCTCATCCGCGATTTGCGCCATCGAAGAGCCGGATTCGTTCGTGATCGCGAGAGTGAGCGCTCCGGAAGCCTTGGCCTTCTCGAGCACCTCGTTGATGTCCGTGCCCTCGCCTGACTGCGATACGCCGATGACGAGCGCCCGCTTCAGGTTGAGCGTCGCTCCATAAAGCGTGAAGACCGACGGCGCCGACAGCGATACCGGGATTCCGGTCGTGATCTCAAGCAGATATCTTCCGAAGAAGGAGGCATTGTCCGAACTGCCGCGTGCGACGAGCACGATCAGATCGATCTCGCGCGACTCAAGCGTTCGGCGCAGCGCGGCGTATTTGGCGCGTTCAGCCTGAATGGTTCGTTCGAGGACCACCGGTTGTTCGGCGATCTCCTGCAGCATTATCGACATAGTCAAACGATCTCCGCGGAGGCCGATGCCATTGCCCCGCGCATCTTGTTAAGTTCTTTCAGGACCGCATTTATCGCTCCGCCGACGAGTATGACCAACGCTGTCAAATACAGCCAAAGCATCAGGATGATGACGGCGCCGAGCGATCCGTACGTCCTATTGTAGGTGTTGAAGTACTCAAGATAAAGGCGGAACCCGTTTGTCAGCAACAGCCAGAGTACTATGGCGACGATCGAACCGGGCGTGATCCAGCGCCATTCAGCTTCCGGATACGACGGCATCAGATTGTAGATCAGTTCGCAGGCGAACAGCATTATCGCGAGCATCGCGATCCACTCGACCGTGACGAGCGCGAGCGGCGACGTCAGACCGATACCGACCGATGCGAGACCGAGCTGCACGATCTGCCATCCGTAAAAGACAAACGCGAGCACGAGCGCGGCGAGGATCGTCAGCGCGATCGTCATACCGATCGAAAGCGCCTTGGTCTTGAACCAGACGCGCGTCTCCTTGACGCCGTAAACCGAATTCAGGGCGATCCGCAGCGAATCCATCCCCGCCGAAGCCGACCAGACCGCGATCAGGATACCGATCGTCAGTTTGCCGCCGGAACTGTTCGCGATGATCTCTTCGACAGTTCGCTGGACCAGGTCAAATGCCGTGAGCGGCATCAACTGGCGCATATAGGCATAAAGTTCCGTCTTAAGTTCGGCGGTCGAGTCGAGGACGAGTCCGAAAAGCGAGACGAGGAAAAAGAGGAGCGGAAAAATCGAGAACGAGAAATAGAAGGCGACCTGCGCCGCCCGGCTGAAGATATCGTCGTGAAACGCCTTCCTGTATAGAAGTCGGACGAAATCGATGACGTTGAACAATGCGTCGATCATTCAGCCGGACAGCGATCGGTCTTGTTAGCCGCGGGAGCGCTCGAGAAGCACCATCATCAGAACGCTGAGAAGCACGCGCGTCTCCTCGTCCGCCGACATCTGCCCGGCCGGTTCGAGATTGAACTTGCCCTCGAACATCGCTGCCTGCTTGCTGAGGCGGGCGACCGGCGACCCGTCGGTCCGCGTAACGAGGTACGTCGGATTGAAGACATAGCCCGAAAGAATCCCGATGATCGGCAGCTCTCCGAAAAGCGCATCGGCAACCTTGACCCAGCCGTTCTCTTCGTTGATCTTCATCACTTGGTTGCCGGAGGCGTCGAAGATGTCGTAGTTGGCCTTCCAGATCGAACGCATTCCCTGGCGTTTGATGGCCCCTATGACCGAGCCGCCCGCGTTCGTGAAGGTATAGTTCGCGGACCAGTCGATAACGCGGTCGGCCTTGATGTTGAACAGAAGCTGCGTTTGCGCCTCATCGGCAAAGATGTTGATGTCTTCCTTGAGCTTGAACATCTTCTGTTTGAGATATCCGATCAAGGCACCCGTGCCGTCGTTGATGTAGATCTGATTGGCAAGCGCCAACAGCTTGAAACTCAATGAAATGGGGTAATTCATATGTTTATTGAACTCTCACTCGGAAAATCGAAAATCGAAGATAGTGTAATTGAAAACGGGCGAGGTTCAAAGACGGAAGATGACGGAACGCAAAGGCGATCCGACCGGACGTGCGGCCGATTTCGCCGCCCGGCCGCTTATGCGTCCGATAACGCGGTTTCACATCAGGCGGCGGTATTCGTCCGCCGTGCCGTCGGCCACCGCGGACCGTTGTTCCTCAAGTAACGCTTCGAGCCCGGCGGCCATCGCGGACGCGGAAAGCGTGCCGGGAGGGAACGGCTCGCCGGCCCGGGCGAAAATGTCTGGCTTGAACTCCCGACCGAACGAATAACTCAGCGCGAGCGGGACGAGCCGGCATTCGGGAACCCGATCGGCGATCTTCCGGATCCCCGATTCGAAAGTGATCGGCCGGCGATCGGCGGGCTCGATCTTGCCCTGTGGAAAGATGAGCAGCGCCCGCGAAGGCGATCCCGCAAGCAGCGCGGCGGCGTAGTCTATGCTTTCGAGCGCCGACCGCGCGTTGCCGCGATCGACCGAAAACGCGCCGAGAAGACGGAACAGGGGATACCGTCGCAGATTCTTCTCCTCCATCATGACGAAGAGGTCCGCACCCGCGCGGCGCATCAGTTCGTAGCAAACGAGCCCGTCCCACCAGCTTGAGTGATTCGCAAAGACGATTTTCGGAACGTCGGCCGGCGCGAGCGATTCAATGTCCCGCGCCCACAAGGCATTGAAACGCCGCCGAAGCAGATTGCGGTTGTAGGCGCGAAACACGGTATCGAACCAGCGGTTTTTTCTTGCGGTCAGCATATCGACGCACCGGCGCCAACTCAGGCCAGTCTCGGTTCTCCCGATTCAAGAAAAACGCGCGGCACGCGCCTGCTGATGCCGCACGTGATCTCGTATGAAATCGTACCGGCCTGGCGGGCCACTTCCTCGGCCTTCGGCGCGATTCCGTTCCGGTCCCCGAAGAGGCAAACCTCGTCGTCCAGAGAGGCGTCCGGGATATCCGTGACGTCGATGATCGTCCAGTCCATCGATACGCGTCCGACGATCGGTGCCGCCTTTCCGCGGACCGCGATCGACCCGACGTTGGAAAGCGAGCGGGGCAATCCGTCCTGATAGCCGATCGGCAGCGTCGCGATCAGGGAATCCCGTTCCGCGACGAAGGTTCGTCCGTAACCGATCGATTCGCCCGCAGCGACCCGTTTCAAATGCGCGATCCGCGTGCGAAGGCTCATCACCGGGCGAAGTTCGGGCTTTTCCGCGCCCGGGGGGAGAACGTCATCGCCGAGTCCGTAGAGGATGCCGCCAAGCCTCACAAGGTTTCGGCGAGACTCGGGGTGAGCGATCGCCCCGGGCGAATTCGCGAGATTGAAGTAAACCGGATTCAACCCTTTCGACCGGAATCTGGCGACGGCGGCGTCGAACCGTTCGATCTGCGCCCGCGTGAAATCCGGGTCCGAGTCGGCAGCGCCGAAATGCGTCATCACGCCGGCAACGCGGAGATTCCGCATCACCGAAAGGCGATCGATGAACCGTTCCAATTCGTCGGGGCGGACGCCGACGCGACCCATTCCCGTGTCGATCTTGACGTGCACATCGGCGACCAGGCCCCGGGCCGCCGCGGCCCGGTCAAAAAGGGAAGCCCGGTCCGCATTGAAGACCACCGGAGTGATGTGATTATCGAAAAGGAGTTCCTCCTGCCCGGGCCAAAAACTGCCGAGACAGAGAATGAGCTTCCTGATGCCCGCCTGTCGCAATTCGACGCCCTCCTGCGGGAGCGCGACGCCGAACCAGTCGACGCCCTCGCGCTCGAGCCGGCGGGCACATTCGACGGCGCCGTGCCCGTAGGCGTCCGCCTTGACCACTGCCATGATCTTGGCGTCGCCGCCGATGAAGGCCTTCGCCGAATGGAAGTTGAACGCGAGATTGTCGAGATCGATCTCGGCCCAGGTCGGACGCTGTATCGCGATTTTCGGCATTCGGAAAACTTAAAGTGATGCCTGAAGCGTGCGGCGCAAGACCTCACAGATTGCATTAGGTGTCTGCGCCGCAACAGTTCAAGTGCTTTCTAAAGCGGAATATTTCCGTGTTTTTTCGGCGGGTTCGAATCGCTCTTGTTCTGGAGAAGCTGAAGAGCGCGTATCAGTTTCGGCCTCGTGGCCTTTGGCTCGATGACCTCGTCGACGAAGCCGCGTTCGGCCGCGACATACGGGTTTGCGAATTTCTCGTTGAACTCGTTGATCAAGTCGGTCCGGGTCTGTTCCGGATTCGTCGTCTCGAGCAGGTCCTTGCGGTAAAGCAGTCCGACCGCGCCTTCCGCGCCCATCACGGCGATCTCGGCCGAAGGGTACGCGAAGTTGATGTCGGTGCGGATATGCTTGGAGGCCATGACGCAGTAGGCGCCGCCGTACGCCTTGCGCGTGATGACGGTGATCTTCGGCACCGTCGCTTCGGCAAATGCGTAAAGCAGCTTCGCGCCGTGTCGAATGATCCCGAAATGCTCCTGATTGACGCCCGGCAGGAAGCCCGGGACATCCTCGAACGTGATCAGGGGGATATTGAAACAGTCGCAGAAACGCACGAAACGCGCGGCTTTGACGGACGCGTCGATGTCCAGCACGCCGGCCAGAAAAGCGGGTTGGTTGGCGACGATCCCTACCGAGAATCCGCCGAGCCTTGCGAACCCGACGACGATGTTCTGCGCGTAATGCTCCTGGATCTCGAAAAAGTAGTTCTCGTCGACGACGCTCCGGACGATGTCGCGGATGTCGTACGGCTGGTTCGACGACTCCGGGACGACCGTGTTCAGCTTTTCGTCCATACGGTCGGGCGGATCGTTCGTCGGCACGAACGGCGGGTTCTCGCGGTTGTTGAGCGGCATGAACGACAGCAGTTCGCGCGTGATCCGCAGGGCGTGTTCGTCGGAATCGGCGGCGAAATGCGCGACGCCGGATTTTGCATTGTGCGTCAGCGCGCCGCCGAGCTCGTCCTTGGTTACCTCTTCGTGCGTCACGGTCTTGATGACGTCCGGACCGGTTATGAACATATACGACGTGTTCTTGACCATGACGTTGAAGTCCGTTATCGCCGGCGAATAAACGGCGCCGCCGGCGCAGGGACCGAGGATGCAGCTGATCTGCGGCACGACGCCGCTCGCGAGCGTGTTCCTGAGAAAGATGTCGGCATATCCGCCAAGACTTACGACGCCCTCCTGGATGCGCGCGCCGCCCGAGTCGTTGAGTCCGATAACGGGCGCGCCGATCTTCATCGCAAGATCCATTACCTTGCAGATCTTCTCGGCGTGCGTTTCGCTGAGACTGCCCCCGAAGACCGTGAAATCCTGGGCGAAAACGAAGACCGGTCGGCCGTCGACAAGACCGTGGCCGGTGACGACGCCGTCGCCGGGGAAACGTTGTTCGTCGAGACCGAAATCGTGGGACCTGTGCGCGACGAACTTGTCGAATTCCTCGAAGGTTCCTTCGTCGAGGAAGAAATCGACGCGCTCGCGGGCGGTCATTTTGCCGCCTTTGCGTTGCTTCTCGAGTCGCGCTTCGCCGCCGCCAAGCTCGGCTTGCCGCGAACGTTCGCGGAGTTGGTCAAGTTTGTTTATGGTTTGAGTTTTGGGTTCCATATGGTTCTTCTTCGATGTTGCCGAACGGAAAATCGCCGCGTTCGACCATCGCCGTCAGGGTGCTGAGCGCTTGATGCGCGCTATCCCGGACGCTTTGCGGATAATTGTATTGCCGCGCGTTCGACTCGAAATCGTCGAGATCAAGGATCTCGGGCGCGAGTCCCGGCCAGACGAGAACGTCGAGGTCGAGATCGATGTAATCGAGAACCCCGTCGTTGAACGTCGGCGGCATATTGACGTTGCAGTAAAAGTTCCGGAACCGGCCGTCCGGTTGCTGGAACCTGAAGACGTTGTACCAGCGGTCGAGCCAGTAATATTCATAGGAGACCGTACCGCGTTCGATGGTTCCGAGTTCGGGATGGTCCACCTCCCGATCGAAGACTCCCCGGAAGATCAGCAACCGCGAATCGCTCCGGATCAGTTCGGCCTTCCAGGATCGGTGCACCGTACCGTCGAATTTCCGGGCGTTGATCGTTGTTTCGCCGATCATTCGCCCCCGCGCACCACGAGCACCGAACACGGCGCGTGGTGCACGACCGAATCGGACACGGAGCCGAGCAAGAGCCGTTCCCAGCGATTGTATCCGTGAGAGCCGACCACGATCATGTCGGCGCCGAATTCCTCGGCGGTCTCGACGATGCGGCTTTCGGGAGATCCGTGAAGCACTTCGCTTGAAACGAGAACCTTTTTGCCCTCGAAGAAACCGGCGATCTTCTCACGCGTTGTCTCGAGGACCTTTTCCGTATTCTCTTTGACAGCCGCCTCGATATCGGTCGATGACGGCAAATAGCCGGCATAGATGTCCATCGCGAGCGGGACAGCCATATCGACCACCGAAACCACCTTGACCTCGTCGCCGTCCGAAAGGTTCAGATTCCTGACGATCTCGACAGCGGCGTCGCTGTGCCCCGTCCCGTCGGTTGCTAGAATCACCTTCATATATCCGTCTCCTGTTCGTAATGCCTTTCCTGACTTGATTTTAGTATTTTTCGGCAACTGACGGCAACGAGATCGCGCATTCCCCGGATTATTGCGGCAACTTTGCGACAAGCATCGAAAACATCAGCAATTCGGCATCTGAAAGCGCGCCGAAATGCCTTTCGCCGGCGTTTGTCCAGCACGTCGCGATGGCCTCGTTCAGCGCCGCGGCCTTTTCGCAGCGAAAGACGCGGACCGTTCGGGAATCGTCCGGGCACGGCTCGCAGCGGACAAGACCGCGGGCGGCGAGGATCCTCACGGTCTTGTTGACGGTCGGCGCCGACACGCCGAGGTCCCGCGCCAGATCAGCCTGCGAAATGCCCGCGCCTTGATCGAGGCGCGAAAGGAGTGCGACCTGGCCGGCATTCAGGCCAAGCGCCGCGAACTCGCGATCGACCGAGATCCTGTAAGCGGCCGCGACGCGGGCGAAAATTGACGCGAATTCGGATCTTTTCATCCGGCAAATCAAAGCCGGTTAACAGAAAACGGGTAGCCGGCTAATTAAATATGCAAAGATATGCGGCGGAATATGCAAATCCCGCCGCATAAAGCGCTTGCTTTCCTTACCCGCGACCGCTTTTCTTCCAGTCGCTTAAGAAAGCGTCGAGGCCTTTGTCAGTAAGCGGATGGCCGACAAGCTGGCGGATGACCTTGAACGGGATCGTGGCGACGTCCGCCCCGGCGAGCGCCGAATCGACGATATGCATCGGATGGCGTATCGACGCCGCGAGCACCTCGGTCGTGTATCCGTAATTGCCGTAGATCTGAACGATATCGCGTATGAGCTGCATCCCGTCCTGCCCGATATCGTCGAGACGTCCGATGAACGGCGAGATGTAGGACGCGCCGGCCTTCGCCGCGAGCAGCGCCTGGGCCGCAGAAAAGCATAGGGTGACGTTCACCTTGGTGCCTTCCGCTCGGAAAATGCGCGTCGCTTTGAGTCCGTCGAGCGTCAAAGGGCATTTGATGACGACGTTCGGCGCGATCTTAGCGAGCTCGCGGCCCTCGCGGACCATGCCTTCGGTATCGAGCGCCGTGACCTCTGCCGAAACGTCCCCCGCGACGATCGAACAGATCTTTGCGATGTGTTCCTTAAAGTCGATGTCTCCCTCTTTCGCGACGAGCGAGGGGTTCGTAGTAACGCCGTCGATGAGCCCGAGTTCATTCGCCTCGCGGATCTCGTCCAGATTTGCTGTATCAATAAAGAATTTCATAAGCTCCTGATAGTTCTATGCGATCGGGTTGCTGAGCCTGCCGATTCCTTCGACCTCGACCTCGCAGACGTCGCCGGATCTCAACCGCGAAACGCCGGAAGGCGTGCCGGTGGCGATGATATCGCCGGAACACAAGGTCATCTGATTCGAGATGTATCGTATCAAAAACGCGACCGGGAACGCCATTTGCGACGTCCGCCCGTCCTGGCGGACCTCGCCGTTCACGCGGCAGACGACGCGCAGGTCGGTCGGGTCGAGCTCAGTCTCGACGAACGCCCCGACCGGGCAGAACGTATCGAACGACTTTCCCCTGGTAAATTGAACGTCGCGCCGCTGCAGGTCGCGGGCCGTGACATCGTTAAGGCACGTGTAGCCGAAGACGTATTCGAACGGATCATCGTCGGGGCCGAGCTTCGAACAGGTCTTCGCGATCACGACCGCCAGTTCCGCTTCGTGCTCGACCTGTTCGGATTGGGCGGGAATCTCGATCGCCTCGCCCTCGGTGATCAGCGCCGACGGAGCCTTGAGGAACAGAAGCGGCTCGGAAGGCATGGGATTGCCGAGTTCGGCGGCATGCTCGGCATAATTCCTTCCGACGCAGACGATCTTCGACGGCGACATGGGAGGCAGGAACTGTACGAGGCCGGGATCGACGCTCCGCGTCAGGCGCAGGTCCTCTTCGGCGGCGTCCGTTTCCAAGGTCTCCGGAAAGGGGAATATCCGGCCATTTTCAAAGGCGCCCCAATACTCCCGTTCGCGGAAGCGGAAATGACATATCTTCATAGGATTACGGCACGGTGTCGCCGACGATCTCCGAGATCTTGCTGACGTTCCCGAAGCGGTCGATCGCGGTCACGCAGTAAAAGTAGGTCTTCCCGGACTCGACCGACGAGTCCTGAAACGTGTTGACCGGTATCGGGTTCGGCGTCAGGCGCGTCCATTGATCCGGCGGAAGCGACCGGTCGGTAGAGCGGTAGATCGTGTACCCTACGACGTCGGTTTCGGTATTCACGGCGAAGAAGATCGATATCTGGTTCGGCGACGCCGCGATCGTCAAAGCGGCCGGCGGGGCGGGCGCGAACGTATCCTTCGGAGTGATATCGACGCGCGTCGAATCGATGCTTTCAACGGGTTCGGCATCGATCCCGAGAGAAACGGTGCGCACGAAATAGACGTACTTCGACCCGAACTCGAAGGACCGGTCGGCGAATGCCGGGCCGCCGACCGGCGTCGCGTTCAGCTTGCGCTCAAGGTTCTTCTCGATGCGGTAAACGTTGTAACCGATGACGTTGGCCGGGCTCGAACCGTCGATGTTCGACGCGGGCGGCTGCCACGAAACGGTCAATGCCTCCTGCGACGGCGTGAGTTCGAGCGCGCGCGGCGGCTGGGCGACGGTGGCGGCCGGCTCGATCAGGAAGAAATTCGAAAACGCGGCTTTCTGTCCGGAACGGTTCGCATATCGGGCCGCGTACCGGAGTCGCGCCTTCTGGCCCGCCAGGCTCAGGACGTCCTCGTACACCATCTGCTTGCGGCCGAAATCGTCGGCGCCGATGGGAATCGTGGCGATCAAGGTGCTGCGGGCCGAGAACTCTTCCTCCGAAAGCACGAGCGGCGACCCGAGCGGTTCCGCGAGCCGGAAAAGGTCGATGCGGTCTATATTCAGGACGCTGTTCGAGCCCGCGTTGCGGGCCGGTGTCGTCCAGGTCAGAAAGATCCGATCGCCCCTCTGAGCCCCTGAGATCTCCGCCCTCTGCGGCACGCGTTCGGTCGGCGGTACGGGCGGCGTGCGTTTCCCGCAAGCGGTAAGCAAAGCACAAAGTGTAAACGCTAACGCTGTTTGCTTTTTTAAGGAGTTAAGTGCTTTAAGCATTGTGTTTGCTAAAGGATGTACCTGCTTAAATCTTGGTTCCGGACGAGGTCCGCAAGTCGCTTCGTTACGAAAGAGGAATCTATCACCTGGTGCTTCTCTGCGAGATCGGAGCCCTCGAAACTGATCTCCTCGAGAAGTTTCTCGAGCAGGGTGTGGAGACGTCTGGCGCCTATATCTTCTGTGTTTCGGTTGATCTCGACGGCGTGTTCGGCAAGCCTCGCGACCGCGTCTTCCGTGAATTCCAGCCGGATGCCTTCGGTCTCGAGAAGCGCTTTATACTGCTTAATAAGCGAATTCTTAGGTTGCGTTAAGATGCGCTTAAAATCGTCCAGATTGAGCGATTCCAACTCGACACGGATCGGAAAACGGCCCTGCAGTTCCGGGATCAGGTCGGAAGGTTTCGAAACATGGAACGCGCCCGCGGCGATGAAGAGGATATGCTCGGTGTTCACGAGGCCGTAGCGCGTATTGACGTTTGTCCCCTCGATGATCGGCAAAAGATCCCGCTGGACCCCTTCCCGGGATACATCCGGGCCGGCCGCCGATTCACGGCCCGCGATCTTGTCGATCTCGTCGAGGAAGACGATCCCCGAGGACTGCGTGCGCTCGATGGCGTCGCGGGTGACGCGCTCCATGTCGATCAGGTTCTCGGTTTCGTCGCGAAGCAGGGCGTTGCGGGCCTCCGCGACGCGGACCTTGCGGCGGACCGTTTTTGTCGGGAAGATGCTTCCGAACATATCCCGCAGATTGACGCCCATTTCCTCCATGCCCTGGCCGCCGACGAAGTCGATCATCGTGTTCGAACGGTCCTGGGTCTCGATCTCGATCTGCCTGGAATCCAGCTCGCCCCGGCGGTATTGGTCGCGCAGTTTTTCGCGGGTCCGCGTCCGCGACGCGATCTCGGCGCGGAGCGACTCGTCATCGTCGTCGGCGAAGCCGAAATCCGGTCCCGGCAGCAAAGCGTCGAGGATGCGTTCTTCGACGTTCTCCTCGGCCTGTTGGCGGACGACCTCGAACGCGACCTGGCGGGCCATGTCGACCGCCACTTCCGTGAGTTCGCGGACGATGCTTTCGACATCCCGGCCGACATATCCGACCTCGGTGAACTTCGACGCCTCGATCTTTATGAACGGCGAATTCGCGATCCGCGAAAGCCGGCGCGCGATCTCCGTCTTTCCGACGCCCGTCGACCCGATCATCAGGATGTTCTTCGGCAGAACGTCGCGCGCGATCTCCGGAGGGAGTTTCTGGCGCCTGACGCGGTTGCGGAGCGCGACGGCGACGGCGCGTTTGGCGGCCGCCTGGCCGACGACGTACCGGTCGAGTTCGGCGACGATCTCGCGCGGCGTCAGATCGTCAAGTTTTCGTTGCGGCTCCGAATCCGGAGTTCCGCCGCCCAAAAGTATTGCCATCACGGTTCCTGCCTGATCTCCTCGATGATCACGTTGTGATTCGTATAGATGCATATCTCGCCGGCGATCGAAAGCGCCTCGAGCGCGATCTCGGCGGCCGGCAGCGATGTATGTTTCAAGAGGGCGCGCGCCGCCGCGAGAGCGTACATGCTGCCAGACCCGACGGCCAGAAGTCCGTCGTCCGAGGAGATGACGTCGCCCTTGCCCGAGATCAGGAACGCGGCGCTGCGGTCGGCCACGATCAGCAGGGATTCGAGGTTCCGCAAATACTTGTCGGTTCGCCAGTCCTTGCTGAGTTCGACCGCGGCGCGTTCGAGCTGCCCCTGAAACTGTTCGAGTTTCGTCTCGAATCTGCCGAGAAGCGTGAAGGCGTCGGCCGTCGAGCCGGCAAATCCCGCCAGCACGCGGTCGTTGTAGATCCGGCGGACCTTTCGCGCGTTGCCCTTGATAATTGCCTCGCCGAGCGTCACCTGGCCGTCGCCGGCCATCGCCAGATCGCCGTCGCGGCGGACGAGGAGCACGGTCGTCGAGCGGATCTTTGACGTGGAAGCATCGCGTGACATGGATTTCATCTTAATTCCTAAAATTCAAATGCTCAAATTGACAGGAGATAAGGACTTATTTGAACATTGTAGGGTTTATGGCAAAACGGCCCGTGATCGGCATAACGATGCGTCTCGAGATCGAAACCAACCGGTTCTATCTCGGGCGGGACTACAGCGAAGCGCTAGCGGGGCTCGGAGCGGTTCCGTTCCATATGAGCCTCATCCCCGACCCGGAGTATGTCGCACGCGTCCTTGACCTCGTCGACGGCGTGCTGCTGCCCGGAAGCGACACCGACGTCGACCCGCTGCTTTACGGCGCCGAGCCGCATCCGCGACTCAAGAAGACGATCGATCTCAAGGACGCGACGGATCTCGCCGTGCTTGACCGCATCGAGGCGACAGGCATGCCTCTGCTCGCGATCTGCTACGGGATGCAGGCGCTGAACGTTTCGCGGGGCGGGAGCCTGATCCAGGACGTCGAGGCCGAGATCGAGGATTGCCTCAAGCACGAACAGGGAATACCGCTTGACCGCAACTCGCACACGATCGCCATCGTTCCGGAGTCGCGCCTTGGCGGGCTCGCGCGCGAGGCCACGGTCAATTCGCACCATCATCAGGCAGTGCGGAACCTCGGCCGGGATCTGCGGGCGACGGCCTGGGCCAAGGACGGCGTGATCGAGTGCGTCGAGGACACGCGCGAAGACCGTTTCGCGTTCGGCGTTCAGTGGCATCCGGAACTGTCGTGGAAATGGGACGAACTTTCACGAAGGATCTTCGAAGAGTTCATAAGCGCCTGCAGGAATCGGGAATAAGTTGTGAAAACACTTGAAGTGAAGAGCGTTAAATTGGGTCTTGAAAGGGTGTTAGGAGATCGCCGGGATCTGCTCCGAGGGCGTGTCGGATTGATCTGCAATCAGGCGACTGTCGACAAACGGTACGCGCACGCGGCCGATATCTTCTACGAAGACCCGGGCATCGCGCTGACGACCCTCTTCGGTCCGCAGCACGGCATACGCGGCGACGTTCAGGACAATATGATCGAGACCGCCCACACCAACGACAAGCGGACCGGACTGCCGGTCTACTCCCTCTACAGCGAAACGCGCGAACCGACCGAGGAAATGCTTCGTAATACGGACGTGCTCGTTTTCGACCTGCAGGATGTCGGTTGCCGGGTCTATACGTTCATATACACGATGGCGAACTCCATGATCGCGGCCCGCAAGTACGGCAAGCGGTTCGTCGTTCTCGACCGGCCGAACCCGATCGGCGGATCGGCGATCGAAGGCCATACGCTCGAACCCGGCCACGAATCCTTCGTTGGAATGTTCCCGATCCCCATGCGCCACGGGATGACGATCGGCGAACTCGCGCTGATGTTCAACGGGGAATTCGGCATCGGCTGCGACCTTGAGGTGGTCCGGATGGACGGTTGGGACCGCGACCGCTACATCGATGAGACCGATGCTCCCTGGGCGATGCCCTCGCCCAATATGCCGACTCCCGACACGGCCGTAGTGTTTCCGGGGACGGTGTATTTCGAGGGGACACGGGTTTCTGAAGGGCGCGGCACGACGCACCCGTTCGAGATGGTCGGCGCGGGCTTCATCGACGGGTATGAGTTCGGGGAAGCATTGACGGCGATCGGGCTTCCGGGCGTCGTCTTCAGGCCGGTGAACTTTCTGCCGACCTTCCAGAAGGAGGCAGGCAAGACCTGCGGCGGCGTTTTCCTGCACGTTACGGACCGGCGCGCGTTCGAGCCCGTATACACGGGACTGTCGATGGTCAAGACCCTTTTTGATCTTTACGGCGATCGCTTCGAATGGAAAGAGCCGCCGTACGAGTATGTTTATGACCGCAACCCTTTCGACGTCATCGACGGCGGAAAGCGGTCGCGCGGACTGTTCGAGGCGGGCGGCACTTTCGGCGAACTTCGGAAACTTTGCTCGGACGGGGTCGGCGATTTCAGGTCGCGACGCGAGCGGTATCTTATTTACTGAGACGTTAAAGTGTTTTCTAGCTTCTTAAATTGCGTGTTTCGAATACTTAGTGGCGATAGTGAAGGTGGTTTCTGGGCGTCGGAGCGCACACGCTTGAGAGATCGGTTGAAGTTTGAATCGAGTTTGATATGAATAATCCTTTCGCGATCGGAGCGGTGTCGTGGTTTTTGCCGGGCGTCGGTCATATATTGCAGGGACGCGTGAAGCGCGGGATCCTGATCGGTGTCGTTGTCTGGGCGATGTTCATTATCGCAGCGGTCGGCGGCGGGCTCTATTACCCGGGGTTTCCTTTCAAGGACGGCGGGCTTCTTTATTTGCTCAACGTCTTCGCGAAGCTCGGGAACGGGCTCGGGTCGGTGATCGGATTCGTCGCGCAGGCGAATCCGCCGAAGAATGTCGCGGCGTGGGCAACGTTCGAATACGGCGGCAGGTTCCTTGAGGTTGCCGGACTTCTCAATTACCTCGCGGTGATGGACGCGGCGGACATCCAGAGCGGGAGGAAGGAATGATACATTTTCTTTATTTGCTGGGATTCAGCGTCCTCGTTTCCGTGGCCTTCGCCGTTTTCAGCGACGGCAACGCGACGGATCGCCTCAAATACGGGCTCAAGACGTTCGCTCAGTTCTTTTTGATCAGCCTCGCGATGGCCTGGGTCTTCTATTTCATCCCCTGGTAATGGGCCTTCACGAGACAGAGGCGCTGGTTCTCCGGAGTTACCCGTTGGCGGAGGCGGACCGTATCGTCGTCCTGCTGACGCGCGAGCAGGGGATCGTGCGCGGCGTCGCCAAGGGCGCGAAACGTCTCAACAGCAGGTTCGGCGGCAGTCTGGAGCCGTTCACCGTGATCCGGACGGAGTATTTCCAGTCGCCCGAACGGGAACTCGTCTCGATCAAGAGCTCCGAGATCGTCGAGTCGCTGTTTGGAAGCGCGTCCGATCCGGACGTGCTGCGGGCGCTCGCATATTTTGCGGATGTCCTCACCGCGTTCTCGCAACCCGCGGACCCGGACGACCGTCTGTACAGGATGACGCGCCGGTGCGTCGAGACGCTTGTCGCCGAACCCGTCCGGGGCGGCCAGGTGATCGCGTATTTTGAGCATTGGATCCTCCGTTTGGGCGGATTCCTGCCGTCTTGGGAGGAATGCAGCCATTGCGGGCGCCGGCTTGAGCCGGACGAGGAGGCCGCTATTCGCGCGGATTTCAGGCTATCGTGCGCGACGTGCGAGCGCGTCAGGCAGCAGAACCGGCTTTTGCCGGACCTTCGCCGCATCCGCCGGCTCGCCGAGCAGGCGGCGCCCGAGCGGTTCGCGCGGGAGACCGCGGAAGCGGAAAGTCAGTCCGCGGAGCTTTCGACGATCTTCAAGAGGATCATCGCGACGATTCTCGGCAGAGGTGCCGAGATTCCCGCAAAATACTGAGAATGAAGAGGATAGGACGTCAGATCCCAAAGTACCTGCTGGTCAATGTCGGCCCGTATTTTCTTTTCTCCTGGCTGCTTCTGAGCGTCATTCTCTTTGTTCAGCAAGCGAGCCGCTATGCCGACATCTTCTTCAGCGTCAGCATTCCGAAATCTCTGGTCTTCCAGCTTTCTTTCGCGCTTGTTCCGAGCGTCATCGCCTTCACCTGTCCGATGGCGATCCTGGTCGGGACCATCATAGGGCTTTCGAAGATGCAGGGCGACAGCGAGCTGACCGCGATCCGTGCCGCCGGGGTCGGGAACCTCCAGATAGCGTTGCCGATCGCTGCGGTCGGCATCCTTCTCTCGTTGTTCGCGTTCTTCATAAATCTGAAAGGGGTCCCGTTCGCTTCGGGAGTAGTGCGCAACGTCGCGCTCCGGACCGCGTTGTTGAAACTAGAATCCCCGATCGAACCGGGCGTTTTCAACAGCGAGATAGCCGGATACACGGTGTATGTACGCGACGGCGACATAGAACGCGGAGAATGGCGCAACTTGTTCATTTACAGCGAAGTAAAGGGCAGCGGTCAGTTGCGTCTGATAACGGCGAAGTCCGGAAGGATCGACTCGACCGTTTCGGACTCGGGCGAACGGGCCGAACTTGTCTTGGACGATGCGTCGGTGATCACGATGCCGGAGGGTTTCGCCGAAGGAAAGACCGCCGCCGAATCGCTGGGCACGCTCCGGTTTGCGATCAAGACCCGGCGCGACGAGATCGTAAGGCGTTTGACCGAGACGCGCGAGACGCCCGAAGAACTGGGACTTTCGGAACTCGCGGAAGTAGCACGCCGGGCCGAAGGCGCGGAGCGGGTCGAGGCCCAGATACTTTGGCAGCGGCGGCTACTGCTTTCGGTCTCGCCCCTGATCTTCGCGCTGCTCGGAACCGCGCTTGTGCTGCGGTTCAACCGCGGCGGTCGCGGCTTCGGCATCCTTCTGGCTTTGGTCAGCCTCGTAACGTACTACCTCGTCACACTGCTCGGCGAACAGTTGACGAGGACGGGACAGATCGGCTCGATGCTCGGCGGGCTGCTGCCCCTGATCCTGGGCATCGGCGCGATCGTCTGGCTGTTCCGTTCTTCGCGCTCGATGCGGTCCGGAATAATCGATCGAATTACGCGTCTTTTTGCGGCCGCGGGCCGCGAAAAGTCGCCGGAACTTTCACGCGAGAACTTCTATCTCGATCTGACGACCGGTATCCGCGATTTTGATATCGCCGCGAACCTCTTGAAGTATTTCGCGATGACCAGCCTCTTTCTCTCGGTGATCTATTTGATCTTCACCGCGTTCGAACTCTGGAAATTCGCCGGCGCGATGCCGGGCGGGATCGGATTGCTTGCCCGCTATCTCTTCTTCCTGCTCCCATTCCTCTATTTGCAGCTTGCGCCTTCTTCACTGATGATCGCGACGCTCGCGACTTTCGTGATCAAGTCGAGAAACAACGAGATCGTCACCTGGGCGGCCGCGGGGCAAAGCCTTTACCGTTTGCTCCTGCCGTGTTTCGCGGTAATGGTCCTTATCGGTGCGTTCAATTGGCTCGTGCAGGAGACCGTCGCGCCGACGACCAACCGCAAACAGGACGCGCTCCGGTCGCAACTGCGAAGCCGCGGAGCGGTAGCGACCGCGGGCGGACGGACCTGGGTTGCTGACCGTGAGAGGATCTACTCGTTCGATGCGCCCACCGGAGGCGCGTATGCGGAGAAGGTTCGGAATCTGACGATCTACGAGTTTCGGGAAGGAACGCACCGGATCGGGGCCGTTACGCGCGCGGCGACGGCGACCTGGGAACGGGGAAGTCTTGCGCTCGAGGACGCGATCGCGACCAAGTTCGCCGGCGATGCAGCGACCAGCGAAAGGTCGGCCGCGATGAATCTTGCGGAACCCGAGAATCCGTTCGGCAATCTGAGCGCGAAGCCGAGCCATATGAGTTCGTCGGAGACCGCCCGCCGGCTCGCGTCGTCGGACGCGCTCTCTGAAGTACGCGCACTCGGACTCGCCCTGCAAAAGAAATACTCGACGCCGCTTATGCCCCTGCTGATCACGATCTTCACGGCGCCGTTCGCGCTCTCGCTGAACCGGCGCGGCAAGGTCATGACGGTCGGGATCGCGGTCGCTGTCTGGCTGGTCTTTATGGCGGTCTCCAACGGGTTCGAACAGGCCGCGCTAGGCGGGTCCCTCCCGGCCGCGGTCGCCGTCTGGGTCCCGCTCGCGGTCTTCTCATCGATCGGGCTCTACTTCATTTCGCGCGTCAGGACCTGACGCGGTTCAGGAAAGAGAAAATCGAGGGGGCGGTCGCATCGCAAACTCCGGATTTCCAATCACGAGCGCCATATTGAATTGCGTGATCGCATCGCGTATTAATCGGCTGCCCTAGCGCGATGGAGTTTCCATCTCCGAGACGAAGCCGATCCAAAATCGAAAATCCAAAAATCGAAAATCCAAAATCCAAAATCCAAAATCCAAAATCGAAAATCCAAAATCGAAAATCGAAAATCGAAAATCCAAAATCCCAAATGGAAAGGGCCGCCCACCGGCGGCCCTTTCTTTTCGT
>CAZARD010000002.1:69811-78512 GCA_964487505.1 uncultured Blastocatellaceae bacterium
AAAATCCAAAATCCCAAATGGAAAGGGCCGCCCACCGGCGGCCCTTTCTTTTCGTTAGGTCCCCGTTTCCCAACTCGACATGTACTCGAGCATTTCCGGGGTCAGCGTGTCGATCGCAACCCCGAGCGAGCGGAGTTTGAGCGACGCGATCTCCTGATCGACCTCGGATGGAAGCACGTGGACGCCGGCGGCGAGCGATCCCTGGTTCTTGACCAGGTATTCGGCCGACAGGGCCTGGTTCGCGAACGACATGTCCATGACGCTCGCCGGATGGCCTTCGGCGGCGGCGAGATTGATCAAACGGCCCTCGCCGAGTACGATGACGCTCTTCGATCCGTCCTTGAATCTGTATTCCTCGACGAACGGGCGGCGGTTGGCAGGCGCGTCGCACATATCGCGCAGCGCGTCGAGGTTGAGCTCGAGATCGAAGTGGCCGCTGTTGCAGACGATGGCGCCGTCCTTCATCGCCGCGAAATGCTCGCGGTCGATAACGTGACGGTTGCCCGTGACGGTGACGAAGAAATCGCCGATCTTCGCGGCCTCCGACATCGGCAGGACGCGCATTCCGTCCATCACCGCCTCGATCGCCTTGATCGGATCCACCTCGGTGACGACGACGTTCGCGCCGAGGCCGCGGGCGCGCATCGCGCAGCCCTTTCCGCACCAACCGTAACCGACGACGACGAACGTCTTGCCCGCGAGCAGGATGTTCGTCGCGCGGATGATGCCGTCGAGGGTCGACTGGCCCGTGCCGTAGCGGTTGTCGAAGAAATGCTTGGTCTGCGCGTCGTTGACGGCGATCGACGGAAACGTCAGCACGCCGGCCTTGACCATCGCGTTAAGGCGCACGATCCCGGTCGTCGTTTCTTCGGTCGTGCCGATGATCGTCTTCGAAAGTTCGGGCTTTTCCTTGAGCATCGTCGCCACGACATCCGAGCCGTCATCGATGATGATGTTCGGGTTCGAGTCGAGCGCGGTGCGTACGTGTCGCATATAGGTCTCGGTCGATTCGCCCTTGATCGCGAATACCGGGATTCCCCAGTCTGCGACGAGCGAGGCCGCGACGTCGTCCTGCGTCGAAAGCGGGTTGGAAGCGATCAGGATCGCCTCGGCCCCGCCCGCCTGCAGCGTGCGCGCGAGGTTCGCGGTCTCCGTCGTAATATGCGCGCAGGCGACGAGCTTAATGCCGGCGAGCGGTTTTTCCTGTTCAAAGCGTTCGCGAATGAGCCTCAGGACCGGCATCTCCCGGTCGGCCCATTCGATCCGCTGCTTGCCGTGCGGGGCAAGACCGATGTCTTTGATATCGTATTCCATTGAGATTCCTTGTTGTGGCATAAAAGAAAAAGGGATCCGGGACCAGGGATCTCGGATCTGAAATCCGGCATCGAAAATCCGAAATCCGAATTCCCAAACCCCAAATCGCAAATCCCGGATCCCTTCCGGATCGGATTACATTCCCGAGGCGGCGCCGAGCGCGTCCGTCCGAAGTTTGTCGGCCATATCGGTGCGCTCCCAAGAGAATTCGCCGTCCGTGCGGCCGAAATGCCCGAACCGCGCCGTCTGCTTGTAGATCGGACGGCGGAGCTGCAGCGTCTCGATGATGTCGCGCGGCGTCAGCTTGAAGTTGTGAACCACGATCTCCGACAACTTGGCGTCATCGACGCGGCCCGTGCCGTGCGAGTCGACGAGGACCGAAACCGGTTCGGCGACGCCGATCGCGTACGCGAGCTGGACGGTGCATTTTTCGGCAAGCTCGGCGGCGACGATGTTTTTCGCGATGTACCGCGCCATGTACGCGGCCGAACGGTCGACCTTCGTCGGATCCTTGCCCGAGAACGCGCCTCCGCCGTGCGGGGCGTAGCCGCCGTATGTATCGACGATGATCTTGCGCCCGGTCAGGCCGGCATCGCCCATCGGGCCGCCCACGACGAATCGACCGGTCGGGTTGATATGAAACTTGGTGTTCTCGTCGAGGAGTTCCGCCGCAACGACGGGCTTGATGATCTTCTCGACGATGTCGGCGCGGAGCTGTTCGTTCGAGACGTCGTCCGAATGCTGCGATGAAACGACGATCGCCTCGCAGCGGAACGGATGACCGTCGCGGTACTCGATCGTGACCTGCGATTTTCCGTCCGGCCGCAGATACGGCAGTTCGCCCGAACGGCGGGCTTCCGAAAGGCGCATCGTCAGGTTGTGCGCGAGCTGGATCGGAAGCGGCATCAGTTCCTTCGTCTCATTGCAGGCGAAGCCGAACATGAGCCCCTGATCGCCGGCTCCGCCCGTATCGACGCCCTGCGAAATATCGGGCGACTGCGTGCCGACGGCGTCGATGACGCTCAGCGTCTTGCAATCGTAGCCATAGGACGCATCGTTGTAGCCGATGTCGTCGATGGTGTCACGGACGATCTGCTTGTAATTGACGCGGGCGTTGGTCGTGATCTCGCCGGCGATCACCGCCAGACCGGTCGTGACCAGTGTTTCGCAAGCGACGCGGCCCATCGGATCCTGTTCGAGGATCGCGTCGAGAACCGCATCCGAGATCTGATCGGCGATCTTGTCCGGATGACCTTCCGTAACCGATTCGGAAGTGAATAGAAATTTAGCGTTGCTCAAGTTCTTAAAGCTCCTTTTACTAAGAGAAAGTACAAATTATTCTGGTCTGAATAACGAAACTGAAATTCTAACTTTTCGGCAGGAAAGTGTCAAAAGTCAAAGAGTTCCATTATTCGAAACGCGAATCGTCGGCTCCGCCGGCATCCGGACCGTGCCGCCGCGCAGGGCCTTGTCGCGAATCATCCGCCGGACTCGCGGTTCGCCGGAATCGCGGGAAATTTCCGTGCTTTTCCCCGATCGGCCGCGAGAAATGACCCACCCGAAGCGAGGTTCTGCGCAAATTTCCCGATTTCGCGGGGTTTCCTGAAGATTTCGACGCGGTACGCGACTTGCGCGGCAAGATTCTGCGTGGCGGATTTCGATGTTCCGGTCGCCGACGTGTCGTAACGGCCCGAGCGATCCGCGGAGGTCAACATGAACGAAAAGGTTTTGGTCGTCGACGATGAGAGGCTCATTCGCTGGACGCTCGGCGAGGCATTGCGCGGCTGGGGTTACGAGGCGCTTGAGGCGTCCAACGCGAGCGAGGCGCGAAAGATGTTCGAGCACGAATCACCGGCCGTCGTCCTGCTCGACATCAATCTCCCGGACGGTTCCGGGCTCGACCTGTTGCGCGAATTCAAGTCGCCTCAATCCGAAACGGTCGTCATTATGATCACCGCCAACGTGCTTGTCGATGACACCATCGCGGCGCTCCGGGCGGGCGCGTACGATTTCATAGGCAAACCGCTCAACCTCGAGGAGATAAGGCTCGCGATCCGCAACTCGCTCGAGACCACGGAACTTCGCACGACCGTGAAGAGGTTCCAGACCGAGCGCTCAAGGGAATTCTCGTTCGAACAGATAATCGGCGATTCCCCGGCGATGACGGAAATGAAGTCGCTGGCGCAGAAGGTGGCGGCAAGCGGGGTTTCAAGCGTTCTCCTGCAGGGAGAGTCCGGCACCGGCAAGGACCTCGTCGCGAAAGCGATTCATTTCGCATCGACTCGGGCCGCCAAACCGTTCGTCGCGATAAACTGCGCCGCGATCCCTGCGACTCTTATGGAAAGCGAACTCTTCGGCTACGAAAAGGGGGCCTTTACGGACGCGAAATCGCGAAAGGAGGGCCTTTTCGAGCAGGCCGAGGGCGGAACGCTTTTCCTTGACGAGATCGGCGAGGTCGATCTCGCGCTTCAGGCAAAGCTCCTGCGCGTGCTTGAGGAAGGGACGTTCCGGCGCGTCGGCGGCCTCAAGGACCTGCCGCTCAACGTCCGCGTCATCGCGGCCTCGAACCGCGATCTGCGCGACGAGAGCGAGACGGGGCGCTTTCGCCTCGACCTCTATTACCGTCTTTCGATAATCCAGCTCGACATACCGCCGCTCCGCTCGCGCGGCGCCGACGTCCTCAAGCTCGCGGAGCATTTCATAGAGACGCTCGGAAAGTCCGGCGGACCGCGGAAGCTCTCGCGCGAGGCCGAAAAGGCGTTTATGAACTACTCCTGGCGCGGGAACGTGCGCGAACTGCGGAACGCGATCGAACGCGCGTTGATCCTGGAGGACCGGCCCGAGGTGACGCTGCGTTACCTCCCGAAGGACCTCCTCGAAGCAAGCGGCGTCGGGATCGAGCGCACGCGCGCGGAACGGTCGGTCGCGCGCTACATATCCTTTCCGCCAGAAGGCCTGGCGCTGGACGAGGTCGAGCACCTTCTGATCGAGAAGGCGTTGGCGCAGACGGCCGGCAACGTCACGAAGGCCGGGGAACTGCTCGGCATCTCGCGCGACCGCGTGCGTTACCACCTGAAGAAGATGAAGCGAAGCGCCGCCAATGCCTGAGGAAGAACGTCTCATAAACGAATTGCGGGACCTGCGCGCCGCGCTCGATGAATCGTCGATCGTCTCGATCACCGACACCCGCGGCGTGATCCAGCACGTCAACGAGAGGTTCTGCGAGATCTCGCAATTCCGGCGGGACGAGCTGATCGGCAAGACCCATTCGATCGTCAATTCCGGATATCATCCGAGATCGTTCTTCCGGCAGCTCTGGGCGACGATCGGCGCCGGGCGCACGTGGCGCGGCGAGATATGCAACCGTGCGCGGGGCGGCGGCGTCTTTTGGCTTGCGACGACGATCGTGCCCTTTCTCGACGAGAGCGGAAAGCCCGTCCAGTTCATCGCGATCCGGACTGACATCACGGCCCAGAAGGAGGGCGAAGACAGGATCCAGGAGAACGAGCGCCTGCTCGGCGAGATACTCGATTCCATCCCGGCCGAGGTCGCGGTCCTCGATCACGACGCAAACATCGTCCGCGTCAACCGCGGCTGGAACGCGTTCACCTCCGCGAACGGCGGCGACTCCTTTCGCTCGAAAACAGGCATCGGTTCCAACTATCTCGAGGTTTGCGAGGGGGCGGACTCTTCCGAGGCGAACCAGGCTGCCGCAGGCATCCGCGAGGTCCTCGCAGGCGCCGCACCCAAGTTCGAGATCGAGTATCCGTTAGAAGGCCCGGGCGGCCAACACTGGTTCCTCCTTTCGGTGGCGCCGCTCAAGTTCGATCACCAGGGCGCGGTCCTGACGCACACGGACATCACGGCCAGGCGCCGGATCGAGGAGAAACAGAGGCAGTCCGAAGAGATCCTGCGGCTTCTCGTCGACCACGCCCCGGCCGCGGTGGCGATGCTCGACCGCGATCTGCGCTATCTTGCAGCCAGCCGGCGATGGCTCGATGATTACGGGCTCGACGGCGGCATCATCGGAAGGGCGCAGGACGAGGTCCTGCCGGAGATCTTCGACAAGCTTCAGGACGACCACCGGCTTTGCCTCGAGGGCGAGGTGCGCCGCTCGGACGATGAGACGGTCGAAATGGCGGACGGCTCGTTGCTCAGCCTCAAGTGGGAGATGCATCCTTGGCGGGACCGGAACGGAAGGATCGGCGGGATCGCGATCTTCACCGAGAACATCTCGGCGCGGAAGGCGATCGAGAATGCGTTGCGCGAATCCGAAGCCAGATACCGCACGTTCTTCGACGCGAATCCTCTCCCGGTACTCGTATATGATGAGAAATCACTCGAAATATTGGCTGTAAATGAAGCTGCAAAGAGCCTTTACGGTTACACCGAGGCGGAGTTCATTGGCCTTCGCGCCGTCGTCGTCGAGCCTGGTGCCAAGCCCTTCAAACCCGGCGCGCCGGCGCGTCGGGCGGCGCACGCGATCCATCGGAACCGTCGCGGTTCGCGCATCGAGGTCGAGATATCGGACCATCCGCTGACATACGGCGGCCGGCGGGCCCGCTTCGCGACGATCAACGACGTCACCGAGCGCAACCGGCTCTCGCGTCGGTTGACGCGTGAGATGCGCGAGAAATTCGGCATCCTCGAGAGCATCAGCGAAGCCTTCGTCACGTTCGACAAGGACTTTCGTTACGTCTATTCGAATCCGGCCGCCGAGCGTCACGTCGGGAAGAATCTTGAAGAAGTGCTGGGTCGAACGCTTTGGGAGGTTTTCCCGGAAGTCGTCGGCACGCGCTTCGAACGCGAGTACCGGCGGGCGATGGAAGAGCGCTGCGAGGTGGTATTCGAGGAATACTACGCGCCGTTCGACCAATGGCTCGAGATCAAGGCGTTCCCGTGGACCGAGGGGCTGGCGGTGTTCTATCGGAACATCACCGACCGGAGACGCTCGGACGCGCTGATCCGCGAAAAGAACCAGCTCCTTGAGCAGACATACGACGCGATCTTCATATGGAACTTTGAGGGCGGGATAATCTCCTGGAACGCGAATGCCGAACGCCTGTACGGTTACTCGGCAGCCGAGGCCGTCGGCGGCAAGGTCCGTGAGATGCTGAAGACGGAGTATCCGACGGCCTACGACCGCTTCCTCGTGCGGTTGAAGCGTGACGGCGTCTGGGAAGGCGAGCTTGTACAGACGACGAAGTCCGGTGAACAGGTGATCGTCGAAAGCCGCCTGCACGTCATCAAGGTGGACTCAGACCGCGATGTGGTCCTCGAAACGGTCCACGACGTCACCGAACGCCGTCGGCTCGAGTCCAAACTCGCGCGTTCGGCGAAACTGGCGCTCGTCGGCGAACTGGCGGCCGGTCTCGCCCACGAGCTCAAGAACCCGCTGGCCGGCATCAAGGGCGTCGTCGACATCCTCATCGAGCGCCGCAAGTCCGTTCCGGGCGACGAGCACGAAATACTGACGAGCGTCCGGAGCGAGATCGAACGGATCGACCGGACGGTGCGCCTCCTCCTGCGCAATTCGCGGCCGAAACCGATGGAGATCAAGCCTGCGGCCCTTGACGAGACGGTCCGGCGGGCGGCGAAGCTCGCATCGTATCAGTTTGGCAAGTACGACGGGGAGAATGCCGGGATCGTCCTTGAACTGCCGGAGAACCACGTTATTCTGGCGCACGACGAGTCCGGGATAGAGGATGCGGTCCTCAATCTCATGATCAATGCGGGCGATGCGATCGAAGGCCGCCCGAACGGACGCATCACGGTCAGTCTGAAGGTCGATGAAGCGAACGCCGCCGTTCGCGTCGCCGACAACGGATGCGGGATCGATGCCGAGAGGATCGACGAGATCTTCCTTCCGTTCAAGACCTCGAAATCCGAAGGCACAGGACTCGGGCTGGCGGCGGTCAAACGGATAATTCGCGCGCACGGCGGCGAATGCACCGTTGAGTCGAAACCGGGCAAGGGCTCGGCCTTCACGATCACGATACCTCTTCAAAGGAATGCGTGAATCCTCCCGAACGGTTGCGCGTATTCTCCCGCCGGCAGACGGCATCGATTCGACAAACAACGTTTCTGCAACAGTTAGAGGGTTGGAACGCGGCTTGCGGTCGTTCGTGCGGAGGTCGCTTCATGGCTGATTCATTCAGCGGGCGGATAAGGGACGGATCGCAACGGGTTCGCCCGTCCTGCGCGTCCGATAACGTAACAGAACCAAGGAGGCAGGGTATGATCGCGGAATCGTTGCTCGTTCGAGTCGGCACGGCGACGCTTGAATGCGAGTTGGAAATGCCGGAAGACGCCCGGGCAATCACGGTCTTCGGTCACGGTTCCGGAAGCGAACGGTCCGGCCCGGGAAACCGTTTGATGTCGGAATCCTTGACCGACCGGGGAATCGGGTCGCTTTTCATCGATCTCCTGACACCGTATGAAGCGTCGATCGACGAACGGACCCGCCACCTGAGATTCGACATCGAGCTTCTGGCGGAGCGCCTGTCGCGTGCGGTCGATTGGTGCCGAATGAACCTCGGACCCGTCCGCGTCGCTCTGGTCGGATCCGGGACCGGCGGCGCGGCCGCTCTGGAATGCGCCGCGCGGCGCCCGCGGGATGTCGCCGCCGTCGTCTCCCGCGGGGGACGGACCGATCTCGTAAGCGAAAAGGTCCTCAAGAAGCTAGTTTGCCCGGTGCTTCTGATCGTCGCCGGCGGCGACGCATCCGCCCTGGCCGCGAACCGCACCACCGCGGCGGTATTGGGCGCCCAATGCGATCTTGACGCCTACCCCGCCGCGAACGGTGCGTTCGGGAAAACGTACGATAGCGAAGAGTCGGCTCGGACCGCCGTCGGCTGGCTTGCGGCGAAGCTTGCCGCCGGAAACGGGTAAACTTTCGCACCGCAGCGAGAAGTTGTCCCCGCGAAGAACGATTCATTCTCCCTGGTTGTCTCCTTGAATTGCTGCGAAAAAAGCAAGATACGGCACACAAGTGCCGTGGAACGGCGATTGCCGTGCAGACAGGGTGAACGGAAGGGCAGGGTTGACGGGGAAGAGGAACTGGACGGTTCGCCGGAGGGCGGGCCGTCCTTTGGGCAAGACGGGTCGCGTTTTGGGGGCGCATATGAGCAGGATTCTCGATATGACGATGGTTCTTGTAGCGTTAGCCCTTTTGCGGTTCCTCAATCGGCGGGACCGCAAGGCGGTCGATACATATCTTGTGCGTCACACGCCTGCATGGCGTTGACGTGCCGCGAGGTAAGGTTATGAAACTCGGAGAAATAATGTCGACGGAACCCGCGTACGTGACGGTCGATCAGAGCCTTCACGAGGTCGCGCAATTGATGGCGGACCGCGATTGCGGTATCGTCCCGGTGCTCGAGTCCGC
>CAZARD010000002.1:78612-91019 GCA_964487505.1 uncultured Blastocatellaceae bacterium
TCGCGCAATTGATGGCGGACCGCGATTGCGGTATCGTCCCGGTGCTCGAGTCCGCGGAACGAAGGGCCCCGGTCGGGGTCATTACCGACCGCGATCTCGCGCTGCGGACGATCGCGCATAACAAGAACCCGCTTCATATGATCGCGGGCGAAGTGATGACGGAAATGGTCGTAACGATGCGGCCGGACCAGACGGTGGATGAATGCGTCCACGCGATGGAGAACAACCGTATCAGGAGGATCATCATCGTCGATCACAAAGGCGATCTGGTAGGGATCGTGGCCCAGGCGGACATTGCCCGCAACGCTCCGGCATTCGAAACGGCGGAACTGGTCAAGGACCTGTCGAATGCCGCCGCCCGTTGATGACCACAGGGAAGGAAAGGAGAAAGATGAAGGCGCACGTGCTGGAATCGGCCGCCCCGGTCGAGGATTGCCCGTTGCGCCTTTTGTCGGTCGACCGTCCGGAGCCGGGACCGGGCGAGGTCCTCATAGAGATCTCGGCATGCGCCGTTTGCCGCACTGACCTGCATGTCTGCGAGGGCGAGCTCGCGCGGCGCCGGAAACGACTGATACCGGGCCATCAGGCCGTCGGCCGCGTCGTCGGAAACGGACACGGAGCGGGGAAATTCGCGATCGGCGAACGGGTCGGCATCGCGTGGCTCGGAAGGACCTGCGGGCGCTGCCGCTTCTGTCTTTCGGGGCGTGAGAACCTCTGTGATTCGCCGGAGTTCAACGGCTGGACGCGGGACGGCGGGTTTGCAGGGTACAACGCGGCGCCGGAGAATTTCGTCTACCGGATCCCGGATTCCTTTTCCGACAAAGAAGCCGCGCCGCTGCTGTGCGCGGGAATCATCGGATACCGCGCGTTGCGGCAGACCGGGATCGCCGACAAGGACTGGTCGGGAACGAGGCTTGGGATCTACGGTTTCGGAGCCGCCGGGCACATCGCGATCCAGATCGCGCGCGCCCGCGGCGCACGGGTCTATGTCGCGACGCGTGACCGGGCGCGACACCAGGCTTTGGCCGAGGAACTGGGCGCGGTTTGGGTCGGCGATACGTTCGACCGGCCGCCGGTCAGGCTCGACGCAGCCGTGGTCTTCGCTCCGGCCGGAGAGATCGTGCCGGCCGCGCTCGGCGCGCTCGACAAAGGCGGATGCGTCGTCCTCGGCGGCATCCATATGTCGCCGATACCGGAGATCGAGTACAAATCGATCTACTGGGAGCGTCGAATTGTCTCGGTCGCGAACAACACGCGCCGTGATGGCGAGGAGTTTCTTGCCGAGGCAGCGGCCGCGGCCGTTCGCGTTCATGCCGAGCGGTTTCGCTTCGAAGACCTTCCGGACGCGCTGATCGCCCTCAAGCACGACGCGATCCGCGGGTCCGCGGTGATCGAGATGGAGTAGCTTCGCGCATCCGGCCGGTCCGCGGGTTGCGGAGCGGATGCTCTTATGCAATTCCTGCCCGAAGGATCTACCTATGATTCGCCTATCGCCCCCGGGATTTCTTGTTCGCCTTTGGATGGCGATTCTTTTCCTCGGCGGCGCCGTTGCGGTCGTCGGTCGGAATCGGACGTCACTGAAGAGGAACTCACGCGATTGATCGCCGTCGCTAGGGAAAAGCGGCAAGGAATTCCGCAGAGGCAGAGGGTTACGACAAGCGGGTACGGTGCGGATCGAACGCCGGTTCATCGGTTCGGAACGGATCGGCAAACAGAAAACGAAACGGTACCGGACAACGAAGACGATCACATTTCGCGAAGGACAGACCGAATGGAAACGCCTCGTGTCCGACGAATACTGGTTCGGTAGCAACGGAATGATGGTCCGCGAATCGCACGAGGATGTGCTCGGGAAGAACAAGCGCTGCAAACCCGTCACGGACTGCGAATATGACGAAGGCGTAAGGATCGTCGCCCCAAACCCTAAACGCCTCGAAATCCCCGTGAGCGCTGGGCGGGGGACTTCGCCGCGACGAGACCGGAATCAAATATCCTGCGTCTGATAATAAAGATTATGTATGAAGAGCCGGTTTCGATTTTGGATTTTAGATTTTGGATTCTAAGACCCGGAACTTGGAATCTGGAATTTGGAATTTGGAATCTGGAATCTGGAATCTGACTTCTGGAATCTGGAATTTCGAGTCCATACCTCTGGTTCTCCAATCCAAAATCCAAAATCGAAAATCCAAAATCCAAAATCCCCGACCGCGCTCACGCTTCGCCGGCCTTGACCTTGTCGAAGACCTCTTTCAGCGCCTGGAGGATGCGCTTGCGGTCACCGCTTTCGGCGTCCGAGAACTTCAGATTGAGTTCGAACCCGCTCGCCTTCGACCGGTACCTGAAGCCCTCGGCACGCGCGCGGCCTCCCGATTCCTTTGCGGCGCGTTCGGGCCGTGCGGCCTTGCGGACCTGTTCGCGGTTAAGCGCCTTTGCGGTCACTTCGTCGACGAAACTCCGCATCGCGTCGTCGTCGAACTGCCGGGCGACCTCAAGCAAGGTCGACTTGGCGGTGATCCCCGCGGCGCGGCATTTCTCGCGGACGTCGTCCGGGATTCCGGCGAGGGTCAGCGACTCGGTCACGGACGTCCGGCTCTTGCTGAGTTTTTTCGCGATGTCCTCGTGCGTGTAGCCGTACGTCTTGGCAAGCGCCGCCAAGCCGTCCGCCTCTTCCCAGACAGTCAGGTCCTTGCGCTGCATGTTCTCGATGAGGGCGATCTCTGCGATCGCGACCTCGTCGATGTCGAGTTCGATGCACGGCACTTCCTTGAGACCCGCAAGGTTCGCCGCCCGCCAGCGGCGTTCGCCGGCGATGATCATCCACGTGCCCGTCTGGGCCACGGGCTTCACCAGCAGGGGCTCGAGCACGCCCTTTTGCTTGATCGACGCCGAAAGTTCGGTCAGATCGCCGATCTCCACCCGCGGCTGGTCCGGGTTCGGCTCGATCTGGGCGATCGGAAGGATCTTGCCGATCGAGCGGTGCGTCCGCACCAGCTCATCGACGTAATGCGCGTCGTGGCGCATCTTGATTTCTGTCGGAAGACCGATTCTAGGCACGGCTGAGAACCTCCTTGCTGAGTTTCCTGTACTCCTCGGCGCCCGAGGACCGCGGCGAGTAGCTGAAGATCGCCTCCTTGTGCGCGGGCGACTCCTCGAGCCGGACGCTGCGCGTGATGACGGTCTTGAAGGCCTTCTTGCCGAAGACCTTGCGGATATGCGCCTCGACGTCCTTCGAAAGCGCTGTCCGGCGGTCGAAAAGAGTCACCAGCACGCCGATAAGGTCGAGGTCCGGGTTCGGTCGCGAGCGGACCTTTTCGATCGTTTCGAGGAGGTCGTCGGTTCCTTCGAGCGCGAAATAGGACGATTGGATCGGGATCAGGACGTGCGTCGCGGCGACGAGCGCGTTGACGGTGATGATCCCGAGCGTCGGCGGCGTGTCGAACAGGATGACGTCGTAGTCGCCGCGGATCTGCTCGATCCGGTCGCGCAGCCGGAAGATCGCGTCGAAATCCCCGACCAGTTTCGCCTCGAGCTTCGCGAGGCTGATCCTCGACGGCACGATGTCGAGTTTCTTGACCTTGGTCGGGACGATGAAGTTTTGCCAAGGCTCTTCGAGTTCGGTCAGAAGCTCGAACACGCTGCCGTTGATGCTCTCCGAATGAACGAACGACAGCGAACTGTTGCCCTGGGGGTCGAGATCGAGCAAAAGCACACGCTTGCCGGCGAGCGCGCAGGCGGCCGAGAGATTGATCGCGGTCGTCGTTTTGCCGACGCCGCCCTTTTGATTGGCGATAGCGATGATCATTTTGTTAGTCGATAAGTTCCGGCCAGTCCTCGGAGGCCGCGGCCTCGTCCGCTTCAGGCTCGGTCTCGGGCCTGGAAGACGCGGCGGAGATGTCGAGCACCTTCTGTTCGGCGAAGATCGCGCTGTCGGCGCGGAGCGCGATCGCGATCGCGTCCGACGGCCGCGCGTCGAGCGTGACGAGCCGGCCCTCGCCGTCAACGAGTTCGATGACCGCGTAGAACGTGTTCTCGCGAAGATCCGAGATTATGACCCGCGAAACGCTGAGACCGAGCTCGGTGATCAGGTTTCTGATCAGGTCGTGAGTCATCGGCCGCTGCGGAACGATCTTTTCGATCTCAAGCGCGATCGCGTTCGCCTCGAAAGCCCCGACCCAGATCGGGAGCACGGTTTCGGTGTCCACGCCCTTAAGCACCACGATCGGCGAGTTGCTGTTCGGGTCCATGATGAGCGCGCCGATTTTGACTTCGATTAACATCTCAGGATTCGGATTCGGCTATCTTACCAAACAACGTGTTCGTTTTGCATTCCGTAACGAGCACATCCGCGATTTTTCCGATGACGCTGCGCGGGCCGGTGAAGTTGACGAGACGGTTGCAGGTCGAATGGCCGCGGAGGACTTCGTCCGAGCGGGTCGAGACGCCCTCGACCAGAACTTCGAGCGATTTCCCGAGAGTTGCACGGAAACTGTTGGCCTGATTGAGCTTCTGGACCTTTTCCAAGGCAAGGAAGCGGCGCGTCTTCTCGGCCGGCGGCACGTCGTCCTCCATCTCGAAGGCCGGCGTTCCGGGGCGCGGAGAATACTTGAAGATGTAGGCCGAGTCGAACCTGCATTGCTCGGCAAGACGGACCGTCGCCTCGAAGTCCTCCTCGGTCTCGCCCGGGAATCCGACGATGATGTCGGTCGTCAGCGCGATCGAGCGCGGGGAACTCCGTATGCGGTCGATCCGTTGCAGGTAACTTTCGATCGTGTGGCCGCGGCGCATCATCTTAAGCACCCTGTCGCTGCCCGACTGGACCGGCAGATGGACCCAGTTGCAGAGGTTCGGGTGCTCGTCGATGGCGTCGACGATGTCCGGGTGAAAATCGCGCGGGAACGACGTCGTGAACTTGATGCGCGGCATTCCGGTCGCGGCGACGGCGCGCAGCAGACGCGAGAACGGCGTCGCGCCGCGGAATTCCTCGAGTCCGGAATCGGTCAGCGGCCGGTAGCTGTTGACGTTCTGTCCGATGAGATGGACCTCGCTCACCCCCTCGCGCCGGAGCCTGAGGACTTCCCTTACGATCTCGGACGCCGGCAGGCTCTTTTCCCTGCCGCGCGAGAAAGGCACGATGCAGTACGTGCAGAACTTGTTGCAGCCCTCGATGATCGGCACGAACGCGACGTGCTGCGAGGTCCGGCGGTCCTTGGGCACCGCCCAGTCATAGTCGGCTTCCCTTTCGCCGAGGTCTATCCGGCGCTCGCCCTCGAGCGCCGCGCCGACCGCTTCGGCGACACGCCCCACGGCCTTGGTCCCGAGCACGAAATCGATCCCGGGGCTGCGCTTGAAAAGCGTCTCGCCCTCAAGCTGTGCGACGCAGCCCATAACGCCGATGACCGGCTTCGAATCCGGGCGCGAGGTCCTGATCTCGCCGACGCGCGTGTAGAGCTTGTGCTCGGCCTTCTCGCGCACCGAGCAGGTGTTGATGAGCACGACGTCCGCCGAGGTTTCGTCCGAGGTGACCTCGTAACCGTCGGTTTCGAGCGACGCGAGAACGCGTTCCGAATCGGAAACGTTCATCTGGCAGCCGAATGTCTCGAGATAAACCTTCTTCATATGAGTCGCCGCATTTCCGGCGCGGTCGCGGGGGCAAGCCCGAAAAATGGATTATAGACCGCCGGCGCGCGCCTTCAAAACCCGCGCCGCCGCAACTGCTCCGGAATCTTTTGAGATCGCGCCGTTTCGCGGTAAGATTTTCCGTCGGACCGAAAGATTTCAAACTATGCCGGAAGAACAAATCCCGAGCGAGCGGCAGTTCGTGCATCTGCATCTGCATACCGATCACAGCCTGCTGCAGAGCGCCATTCAGATCAAGCCCCTGGCGGCTAAGCTTTCGGAACTCGGGATGCCGGCCTGCGCCGTGACCGACGCCGGGAACCTCTACGCGGCGATCACGTTCTACAACAAACTCCGGGAAAAGGGCATCGCGCCGATCATCGGCTACGAGGCGCTGCTCACGCTCGGGAGCCGACACGACCGCACCGGATCGGTGCGCGCCGGCGAGCGTCCGTACTACGCGCTCGTGCTGTTGGCGAAGGATGTCACGGGCTACCAGAATCTCGTCTGGCTCGCTTCGAAGGCGTTCACCGAAGGATTCCATCACCGGCCGCGTATCGATCTCGAGATACTCCGCGAACGGTCGACCGGTCTGATCGCGCTTTCGGGCGGAGAAAACGGCGCGCTCAACCATTTCCTCGGAGCGGGCGACCGCGCGCGCGCCGTCGGCCTGGCGCGGGATTTTGTTTCGATATTCGGAGCGGACGACTTCTTCGTCGAACTCCAGGACCACGGCGCCGTGGGCGAGCCGGAGACGAACGGATCGCTCGCGGCGCTCGCGGCCGAGGTCGGGGCGGGGATCGTGGCGACCAACGACGCCTTTTATCTGAACGAGGAGGACGCCCGCGCGCACGAAGTGCTGCTCTGCATCGGCGAGGGCCGGACAATGGTCGAGTCGAACCGGACCCGGCTCCCGAGCAGCAAGTACTATGTGCGGTCGGCGGCCGAGATGTGGGAGGTCTTCGGGAAGGATTATCCGGAGGCGCTCAGGAACACGCTGGCCATCGCCGAACGCTGCCGGATCGAGCTCCCGCTCGGCGACAGCCTGACGCTGCCGAGATATCCGATCCCGGCCGATTCGGGATGCGATACGACCGATGCGTATTTTGAAAAGGTCGTGCTCGAGGGGTTCGAAGGGCGCGCCGAGACCGTCTGGAACCCGATGGCCGCGCGCGGCGACCTGAGATACACGCTCGAAGAATATCGGCAGCGCATCGCGCGCGAGATCGAGATGATCAAAAGCATGGGCTTTCCGGGCTATTTCCTGATCGTTTGGGAGTTCATCGAATACGCCAAGCGGCGCGGGATACCGGTCGGACCGGGCCGCGGCTCGGCGGCGGGCTCGCTCGTCGCGTACTGCCTCGGCATCACCGACGTCGATCCGCTGCAGTACGACCTTCTGTTCGAACGCTTTCTCAACCCCGAACGCATATCGATGCCGGACATCGACATCGACTTCTGCGTCCGAGGGCGCGCCGAGGTCATCAACCACGTCACGGAGTTCTACGGCCGCGAGTCCGTATGCCAGATCATCACCTTCGGGACAATGGCGTCGAAGGCCGCCATCAAGGATGTCGGTCGGGCGCTCAATATGCCGTACGGCGAGGTCGAACGGGTCGCGAAGCTGATACCGCCGCCCGTGCGCGGCCGCAACGTGTCGATCACGCAGGCGATCGAGCAGGTCGCGGAACTTCGGACGCTGATCGAGACCGACGAGCAGGTGCGGGATCTCGTCGGTCTCGCGCGCGTCCTCGAGGGCTGCGCGCGGCATTCGTCGGTGCACGCCGCCGGCGTCGTCATCTCGCCCAAACCGCTGCACGAGATCGTCCCGGTCGCGAAGTCCGACAAGGCGGAACTGACGAGCCAGTACACGATGGGCGATCTCGAGGCCGTCGGGATGCTTAAGATGGATTTCCTGGCGCTTACGACGCTTACGGTGATTAACGACTGCTTAAGCAATCTTAAGGCGAAACGCGGGATCGAGATCGACTGGAGCGAGGTCCCGCTTAACGATCCGCCGACGATGCAGCTTTTCGGCGACGGGCGCACCGAGGCGATCTTCCAGTTCGAATCGTCGGGAATGCAGGAGATCTGCCGGCGCTTAAAGCCCAAGGAACTCGAGGACCTCGCGGCGCTTAACGCGCTCTACCGGCCGGGCCCGCTCGACGGCGGAATGGTCGACGATTTCATCGCCCGACACCGCGGCGAAAAGAAGGTGCGGTACATCCTCCCGGAAATGGAGGAGATACTCAAAAATACGTTCGGGATCCTTGTTTATCAGGAACAGATCATGCAGCTCGCGCAGAAGCTCGCCGGCTATTCGCTCGGCGAGGCCGACATGATGCGCCGCGCGATGGGCAAGAAGAAGCGCGAGGAAATGGCCAAGCACGAGCAGAAGTTCATCTCCGGCGCGGTGCTTAACAACGTCCCGAAAGAGAAGGCCGAGGAGATCTTCAAGCTGATGGCGCAGTTTGCCGATTACGGCTTCAACCGGAGCCACAGCGTCGCCTATGCTTACCTTGCTTTCCAGACCGCTTACCTTAAAGCGCATTACCCCGCTTATTTTTATGCGAGCGTGCTTTCGCACGAGGCGCAGGACAGCGCGAAAGTGTACAAGTACTCGAAGGAACTGAGGGCGGCGGGGCTCGAACTCCTGCCGCCGGACATAAACGAGAGCGACGAGGGGTTCACGCCGCTCGAGGGGGCGGTGCGTTTCGGGTTGACCGCGATCAAAGGGATCGGGACGGCGAGCGTGCAGGCAATGATCGAGGCGCGGAAAAGCGGCCCGTTCCGATCGATCATCGACTTCGTCGAGAGGCTCGAGCCGGGAACGGTCAACCGGAAAGGAATGGAGAGCCTCGTGACCGCCGGGGCCTTCGATACCCTGCGGCCCGGCGAGATCCAGATCACCGCGTGGCGCGCAAGGCTGCACGCCGGCATCGAAAAGGCGCTCGCACACGGCCAGGCGGTCGCCGTCGACCGGCAGGCCGGGCAGGCCGGGCTTTTCGGGGCCGATACGGGCGGCCTCGAGGCCGACTGGCGGCAGATCCTGCCCGAGGCCCGCGAATGGACGATGGCCGAGCTTTCGGGACTTGAGAAGGCGGCCGTCGGGTTCTATCTGTCGACGCATCCGCTCGATGAACACGCCGCGGTCCTCGACGCGCTCGGCATCGGAAACATAGGCGACCGCGAGGATCTTTCGCCGGGCGCTCGGCTGACGGTCGCCGGCATCGTTTCGGCGTTGCAGGTCAAGCACAGCAAGAAAGGAAACCGCTTCTGCGTGTTCCGGCTCGACGACCAGTCGGGCGGGGTCAAGTGCCTCGTGTGGGCGGAAACCTACGGGCGCTGTTCGGCGGTTTTGCGCGATGGTGAGATACTGGTTGTCGAGGGCAAGGTCGAATCGAACGAGGGCGGCGAGGTGACGGTCATCGTCGAGCACGCGCGGTCGGTGGCGGACGCGCTCCCGGCGCAGGCGCGGGGTTTGACGCTGACGCTTCCCGGGGACGGCGCGTCGGCGGACCTCCTGGACCGGCTGCTGTCGATGCTCAGCCGCGAACAGGGGCGTTGCGAACTGGTCATCGACGTCCCCCTCGGCAAAGGGGCGGTGGCCCGCGTCGAAGTTCCGCCCCTGCGGATCCAGGGATCGGGAAAGCTGGGCCGCGAACTTGAAGAGACAGGGTGCAAAGTGAAATGGATACTTTAGGTGAACGGGATGAGGGCGCGTACGCGCGCGTCCAGGAAGCGCGGAATCCGAAGCGGCCGTACACGCTCGATCTGCTCGAGACGATCTTCGAGGATTTTGTGGAGATCCACGGCGACCGGCGTTTCGCCGACGATCCGGCGATGGTCTGCGGCTTCGCGCGGATCGGCGGTTTCGAGGTCGCGGTCGCGGGCCAGCAGAAGGGCCGCGACATGAATCAGCGGCGGCACCGCAATTTCGGGATGCCGAAGCCTGAGGGCTACCGGAAGGCCATGAGGCTGATGAAGCTTGCCGAAAAATTCGGGCGGCCGGTGATAACCTTTGTCGACACGCCGGGTGCGTATCCCGGGATCGACGCCGAAGAACGCGGCCAGGCGGAAGCGATCGCGTTCAATCTCCGCGAAATGGCTTCGCTGCGCGTTCCGGTGATCGTCGTCGTCCTCGGCGAGGGCGGGTCCGGCGGAGCGCTCGCGATCGGCGTCGGGGACCGGGTTCTGATGCTCGAGAACGCGGTCTACTCCGTGATCACTCCCGAAGGCTGTGCGGCGATCCTCTGGAAGGACGCGGCGAAGGCGCCGGAAGCCGCGGCCGGTCTCCGCCTGACGGCCGACGACCTGCGCAGCCTCGGAATTATCGACGGCGTCGTGCGCGAGGAGTATGGCGGCGGAAGCTGGGAGATGCCCGAAAACGGCGATACGTCCGGCGAAAGGGTGTTCGAGGACCTGCGCGGGGTACTCCTCGCGAACCTCCGGGAACTGTCGGCCCTGAGTCATCGCGAGCTTTTGCGCGGAAGGTACGAGAAGTTCCGTCAGATGGGTCGGTGGGTCGGTTAGCGACCGCATTGAGCAGACGCGCAAGAGGCCCGGTCTGATCGCCGGGCCTCGGTCTTTCAAGGGACCCGATCCTAGAACGGGATATCGTCGCCGCCGGCCGGCGCGGACGGCGGCGCGGAAGGCCCGCTGCCGGAATACGCCGGAGCGTCGCCGCGCATCGAATCGCCTTCGGCGCCGCGCCCGCCGATGAAGTGCATATCGGTCCCTGTGACCTCGAGCGTGTAGCGGTTGTTCCCGTCGCGGTCGGTCCATTCTTCGAGATGGAGCCGGCCCTCGATGTATACCGGGCTTCCCTTTTGAAGATACTTGGCGGCGGTCTCGGCCTGCCGGCGCCACAGAGTGACGCGGAACCAGGTCGTCGTGTCCTGCATTTCGCCGGCCTTGTCGCGTCTCTTTTCGTTGACGGCCAGCGAGAAACTGCAGACCGCGTCCCCTTGAGGTGTGTATCGGAGTTCGGGATCGCGTCCGAGGTTTCCGACGAGAATTATCTTGTTGAAAGACATAAGGTGTTTTCTCCTTTGTTTTTGAACTACGTTAGAACGTGTAACGCGATTCTAGCAAACTTTATCCGATATTGCCTGCATCAACAGATGCGGCCGGCCCCGCGCCGGCAGAAAAAGCGAAAGGATGCCCGTGTTTGTGTTCAGTATCAAATCGGTTTCGATGGTCCTTGTGCTCCTGGGCGCAGTGTGCCTGACGGCGACGGCGCAGCCCGAGACGCCGAAACCGTTGGCCGTATGCTCCGAGGTCCGGGCGGAAACCCCGCGGATTGTCGGTGCGTCTGATAACGAATTACAATTCCTTCTCCTCGCCACCCCCGGCGCCCTCAACTCCTTTTCCCTAACGCCGATTCGCAATCTCTGGACCATTTCGAGCGGCGGCGAGGTGCTCGACGCTTTTATGCTCAACCGCGAAGAGATCGCGGTGCTTGTCGAAAACGCTGAGGGCCATGTTCTTCGCACAATCTCCGCTGCTTCCGGACTTCCGAGGAGTTCGCATGCGTACCGGCGGGCCGAGACATATTCCGCCAAGCTGGTCTCCGAAAGAACACTCCTGCGGTCCGGACCCGGCGGCTTGTCGATGTCGGATCCGCGGAATCCAGGTTCGGATCTTTGGAATGCGCCGCTCCCGGGCATCTCAAAGCTCGCGGGGATCGTGACCGACGGCAGACTGATCGCCGTTCCCTTCGACGACCGGATCGAAATCGTCGAGTTCGGCACCGGGAGGCGCGCGGGCTCGTTCCCGGCCTCTGTCGCCGAGCGTGTGATCGCATTCGACGGCGAAGATTCGGCCGTCGTTTCGGTCAGGGTCTCGCGGATCGCGTCGGTCGACCTGCTAGCGCGTGTTCGTTGGACCTACCGCACGGGAGGCCGGATCGTCGGAGGGGCGATCGCCGGCAATTCGGTGGTCGTCGCCTCGGCCGACAACTTCGTTTACCGGATCGATAAGAGAACTGGCGCGCTGGTTTGGAAAGCCCGCCTCGAGGACCGTGCCCTTTCGGCGCCGATCGTTTCGGGGAGTTACGTTCTGGTCATCAATTCCCTGCGGAACGCTCTGGAAATACGGGAGCTCGCGACAGGGCGGCTTGCGAACTCGATCAAGATCCCGGGCGACCAAGGGGTCACCGGCGTCTTCCCGCTCAGAAATTCCCGGTTCCTGGTGACATCGTCCGCGGCCGTGTACGAGGTCGCGGAAAACTGCGCGCAATGAGAAAGGGCCCGGTCGAGAGTCCGGGCCCTTTCTTCTTCCGGCTTCCGCCGGGCTTAGTGTGATTTCGAGTGTTCCTGGATCATATTGAACATCTCGTCCTTTACCGCCAACTTTTTCTTTTTCAGGACGGACTCCTCAAGGACCTCCTCGTCGCTTGGATAGGTCAACTGAGCGATCTCGGTCAACCGTTTCTCATAGTTCTGATGCTTTTGCGCGAGTTCGCGGAAATTCTGATTCTCTTTCAGCAGTTCCGCCTTGACGGATTCCATCGTTGCAGTGTCCATGGCGATTTATTTCCTCTCTTAAGTGGTCTTGTTTCAACGTATTTCGGTGAAAAACTTCGGACTGAAACTAGCTGAATCTTACGATATTGCCGACCGGAAAATCAAGTTTCGCCCGCATTCAACCCGGATACGACTTTGAAGAATTCCGCCACGGATTTCACGGATTTCGCGAACAAAACACCGATTGTTATAGAGACCTCGTGCGATCCGTGGCGAAGAGCAGTTAAGCCCCGATCGCGCATTTGAAGAATTCCGCCACGGATT
>CAZARD010000003.1:0-1203 GCA_964487505.1 uncultured Blastocatellaceae bacterium
CTTTGCACTGATATTCGCGCTTTGCACTAGTCAGACTCCGTGAACGTCGGGTCCCCAGATGTATTTGTGCAGTTGAAGGTTGAGCCGGACCGGTCTTCCCGAAGCGGCGACGCGTTCGGCGAGTGCCTTAAGATGAGGTGAGTTGAAGACCGGCGAGATCAGGATCTCTTTCGTCCGGGCCGCAAGATCATAACGGTCGGTCACTTCGAAAGCGAAGTCGAGGTCGGCGAGATCGGCGACGACGAACTTCACCTCGTCTTTTGTCGCGTCGAGGATCTCAAGATTCGGCCAATGATTCCTTTCCGATTCCCCCGATGCCGGACATTTGATATCGAGGATGATCTTCGCGCGCCGGTCGACGTCCTCGATCGACACGAAGCCGCCGGTTTCGATCAGGACCTCGAACCCGCGGTCGCAAAGTTCGCGAATGAATGGAAAGGCGTTCTTCTGCGCCAGCGGCTCGCCGCCGGTGACCTCCACCAAAGGGCATCCGAATTCGTCCAGCTTCGCGAAGATCGCCTCAAAATCCATCCGATCGCCGCCGGTGAAGGTGTACTCGCTGTCGCACCAGACACAGCGCATCGGGCAGCCGGTCAGGCGCACGAAAGCGCACGGCCGCCCGGCGTGCGACGATTCTCCCTGAACCGACAAGAATATTTCGGTGATGCGCAGCTCCATCACTTGAACGACCGAACCATCTTTGTCACCGCGGCGTCGTATGTCGACCGCCGCGACTCGTCGTATTCGATCATGAACGTGATGAACGCGCCTTCTTCGTTGACCATTGTCTTCTGATAAAAGATCTTGCCGTTCTCCTTGCCGGAAATGACGAAAAACGAGCTTTTTCTGATCTTGTAAGTGACCGCCGAGCCCTTTTCCTTCAGGATCGCCTTGTACTCCGCCGCGAGCGTCTCGTTCAGAAGCAGATTGCTGCCGAAAACGCGCATCTCGACGCCCCTTCCGAGAAAGATCTGGCCGTCTCCGTTCTCGGCCTCACCCTGAGGTTTGAGCAGCGATGACGGATACGAGATCGAATAACCGAACCGCTCATTGGTGTAGGTCTTGTATGTCTGGCCAACACCGATCACGGTCAGCAAAAGGACGAATATCAGACTAACAGCGACTTTCATTTCAAGCCTCCTGGATCGATGATTTCGCTTGCCGGGACGAAAGTCAAACACAATAAAGCCACGAAGGGGCGGT
>CAZARD010000003.1:1303-23376 GCA_964487505.1 uncultured Blastocatellaceae bacterium
TTCGACAAGCGCCGCGATCTGCGAGGCGTACTTGGCGGCGATCTTGCGCGCCCGGATCTGTTCCGGCGTGAGCTTGATCGCGAAACGGCCGAGTTCGGCGCGGGCCGCCGCCTTCTTGCCGTCCCTGACGAACCGATAAGAGATGATGCCGGTAACCTCGACCGGTTCGGATCCCTGTCTTATCTTGAATTTCGTCCGGCGGGCCGCATCTTCGGCAAACGGCCGCAGCAGACGGTTTCCGCTCTGCGCCGCCGCCGAGTTTACCTTCCCGTCCTTGCCGATCGTGATCTCGACGCTGACGGTATCGTCGCTTCCGTCCCAATTCGACGCATCTGCGATGACCGCCCTTGGAAGCCGTTTCGCCCGGCCTTTTTTCGCGGTGTTCTTGTCGTTGAGCGCTCCGGTGCGAAAGCCGCCGACCTCTTCGCCGTCGATCACGAACGTGTTTTCCGAACCGCTCGCGCCGTCAATTCCGAATCCGGACCCGCGTCCCAGCCCGAGTACCTCGTCGGGCCGGATCACGGTCGTGATCGATGAACTTCGGGTATCGATGATGTTCGCTTCGGAAGTTACCGCAACCATCGCGGTCACGCCGGACGACAGGCTCATTAACTGAGAGGAACTTCTTCGACCGTTCACCGGTAACTCGGCGATCATCTTCTCGGACACGCCCTCCGGAAGTTCCACCGGGACCTCGATCCGGCGCGGCGGCTGATTGCCGTCGGTAACGATTCGTTCCTCGACCGCGACGAAAGATGTGTACTGCGACATCAGACTGAACTCGAGCGCGAGGTCGGCGATGCTTTTCGCCGTTTCGGGCTTCGAATTGTTGTAATCGGAGCGTGTCAACTCGTCGATCCGAGTCCGCGCCCAGAGCGTCGCGAGAACGTCGTGTTCCGGCTCATTCTCCGGAAACGACACCGGGATCTCGCGGACGACGTCGCTCCCCATGAACTTCCCGCGCAGAATGACCTTGCCGGCGGCCGCGTTCTTGAAGCGCCCCTTGACGATCACCGGTTTGGCGCTGAATAGGTCGTTGAGGCGTGACGGATAAACGTCGGCAACCGGAAGATCGCCGAAATCCAGCGAGATATCGGTCAAAAGCGGACTTCGGACCCGTTCGAAGAAACGCTTGGCGGCGGCCGAGCCGTCGTCCTTCAGCGAAACGTATTCGACCTCGCCGCGGCCCTCTTCGGCCATCTTGTCGAGCAACATCCGGTTCACGGAACTGCCGATCCCGAAACTGAATACGCGCGCGTTCGGGTGCTTTTGGACCTCGGCGACGATCTCGTTCTCGTTGCCGACATAGCCGTCGGTCATAAAGCAAACGACGCGCAGATGATCCTGAGAATCGGTCGGCTCGAGCGCCGCTCGGATCGCCTTCATCATCTCGGTGCCGCCGCTTCCCTCGCGCGCGGCGAGGAACGCCTGCGCCTTTGCGAGGTTCTCGGGCGTTGCCGGCACCGGCCCCGGGAATAGTACCGAGGTGTCCCCGGCGAAGGTGATGAGATTGAACGTGTCCTGCGGATTGAGTCCTTCGAGAGCCATCTTCATGGATTCCTTGGCCTTCTCGATCGGGAATCCTTCCATCGACCCGGAAGTGTCGAGCACGAACACGATCTCCTTCGGCATCACGTCCTCGATACGCGGATTGTCCGGCGGCTGGAGTATGAGCGTGAAGAACCCGCCTTTCGGACCGCGATGCATGAGGACCGCGTCCTCGATGCGCTTGCCGGCGACGTCGAAGCGGAGCACGAAGTCCTTGTTCGGGATCGTGTCGGAATCCTTGATAGAGACACGATAGCTGCTCGGTGAGATCATCGACGATTCGATCTCGTGCGACCTTGATTCAACGAGTTCGATCGGGATGCCGGCATCGATGTTGACCTCAAGCGAAATGTCGTGACCCGCTCTCGTCGGCGCATATGCCGGCGTGATCCGAGCCGCTTCGGAATCGCTGACGGATGACGGCACATAGCGCGGACCGACGGTCATCGGAAAGACGAACTCATACTGCCCGGCTTCGTATTTCAAGGTTTCGACATAACTTATCTCGATCGAGATCTTCTCGCCCGGCATTATGTTCGCGACCGACTGCGTGAAAATGTTGGTGCGCTCCTGATCGAGGAGGCTCGCGACCTGGCCGTTCGAGCGCGCTGCCTCGTATACCTCGCGCGCCTGTTCGCGGCGCATTACGCGGCCACGGACGACGCGTTCGCCGATGCGCATCGTCATCTCATCGACGGCCGCGTTGTTCGGCAGCGGAAAGATGTAGACCGCCTCGATCTTTTCCGCCAAGTTGTTCTCGAATTCCTGCGTGACGCGGACCCTCGAGATGAAGCCGGCCACGTCGGCCTTGACGATCGTATGTTTCAGCGGGCAGGATCCGAGCGGTTTGCGATCGGGGCCGACCGCGTTCAGCGTGCCCTCGGTTATCTTCTGAGCGTTTCCGGTGACCGCGATCAAAAGGCACACGAATACCGGCAAGATAAATCTTCTCATTGGTTTACCTCTTACTACTTGGATTGAATTCGTTGCCCGCGGGTTCTTGATACTTCGTAGTTTGAGACCGCGCCGAGGTTGCTTCGCCCGCAGAGAATTTTTCGCGAGCTTGGCCCTGCGGTCCCAAGTTAAGACTTTGTTCCAACTTGGGTTAGAATCTTGAATCAAGGAGAATTTCAGATGCGCAAACAGCTTAAGGATTTCATCGAGCAGATCGGAAAGGACGCGGTCGCGATCATCCCGGCGGCCCACGAACAAACGCGGAGTTATGACACCGAATTCAAGTTTCACCAGGATCCGGATTTTTACTACCTGACCGGCTTTCCCGAACCCGACGCGATCGCCGTCATCGCGCCGGGCAACAAGAAGGCGCCGTTCACGCTCTTTGTCCGCCCGCGCGATCCGCTGATGGAAACCTGGTACGGACGGCGCGAGGGTGTCGACGGCGCGAAGAAGAACTTCGGCGCAAACAAGGCGTTCCCGATCGAGAAGTTCGAAAGCGAAATGCCGAAGATCCTGAACGGCGTCGAGAAACTCTATTACCGGTTCGGCGTCGACGGGAAACTCGACCAAACGATTCTTCAATATCTATCGGGTCAACGATTCCGGCGGCTGAAAACGGCGTATCCGCCGCATACGATCGTCGACCCGACCTTGATCCTCGGCGAGATGCGCCTTCACAAATCGGCCGACGAAGTCGCGTTGATGCAGCGCGCGGCGGACATCGCCGCCGAGGCGCATATTGAAGCGATGCGGGCCTGCAAGCCGGGAATGAACGAAGCGCAGATCGAGGCGATCATCGAATTCCATTTCCGTATGTCGGGCGCCGCAGGCTCGTCCTACAATTCGATCGTCGGCGGAGGCGCGAACGCGACCATCCTGCATTACGTCGAGAACAACGCGGCGCTCAAGGACGGTGATCTGCTCCTGGTCGACGCCGGCTGCAATTATCAGGGATACGCATCGGACATCACGCGCACGTTCCCGGTCAACGGCCGGTTTACCAAGGCGCAACGCGAAGTGTACGACGTCGTTCTCGAGGTCCAACTCGAATGCCTCGCCGCGACGCGAAAGGGGAACACAGTAAAGAAGCGGCAGGAACTGTCGATCGAGCTGCTCACAGAAGGAATGAAGAAGCTCGGCCTCCTAAAGGGGAAGACGAAGGACCTGATCAAAAAGCAGGCGTTCTTGAAGTATTATATGCACGGAGTCGGCCATTACCTCGGGCTTGACGTGCACGATGCGGGACGGTACTTCCGCGAACAGAAGGCGAAAAACTCGCGGCCGTTCGCCCCGGGAATGGTCTTGACGGTCGAACCCGGTCTCTACATTCCGGCCGACGACAAAAGCGCCCCGGCGAAGTATCGCGGGATCGGGATCAGGATCGAGGACGATGTTCTGGTGACCGAAACCGGCAACGTCAACCTGACGGCCGGCGTTCCGAAGGATGCCGACGCGATCGAAGAGATCATGAACACCGGACGGTAGTTAGTGCATAGTGCAAAGTGCATAGTGCATAGTGCAAAACGCTCTCCGATTGCGTCGTCGACCGGAAGAGCGTTTTTTCCTTTTGAACTATGCGCTTTGCACTATGCGTTTCGCACTGTTCCGCGCTTTGCGCTTTGCGTTTTGCACTGCCGGCGCATCGCGCTTTTACTGCCCCACGAACACCTTGCGGTTGATGGCGGCTGAGTTGCCGATCACGACGAAGCGGATGTTCTTCATATAACGCTGAGCCACGCGGCGGATGTCCGTGTCCTTCACTTCGCGGATCTTGTCCAGGAATTCGTAGGATTGCCGCCAGCCCTTGCCGATCAACTGGTAGCGCGCAAGCGAGCCGCCCTGAGCGGCGTTTGTTTCTTCGCCGAGATAGTAGGTCGTAAGAAAATACCCGGAAACGCCGGTGATCTCGTCATTTGCGACGAGCCTCGTCTTGAGATTGTTGATCTCCTGCAGCATCACGCTCACGGCCTGATTCGCGTCGACCGCCGTGACATAGATGTTCGCGGTATTGGCCGCGGAACTCCCGATCTCCGCGTTCGGCGCATAGGACAATTGGCGCTTCACGCGAACTTCCTGATAGACACGCGACTGTAGAAGACTGATCGCGACGCGCATCGGATAGTAGTCCGGACTACCCGGGGCCGGGGCCTCGAACACTCCCTTGATGTAATTGGTCGGAAGCTCCCGCTCGATCACGTTCAGCGACGGCTTTGAAAAATCGAGCGCCGGCATTTCCGGTTCCGTGTAGGTCCCTTTCGGCAATTTCCCGAACGAAGCCGCGACCTTCGCTTTCAGTGACTCGACATCAAAATCCCCGACGAAAACGAGCATCAGCCGCGAGGTCTGCATCACCGAGCGGTGATGGTTGCGAACTTCCTCGATCTTGAATCCGCCGATCGTCTCGGGCGTACCTTCGGTCGGGATCGAATACGGGTGCCCGGCGTAGACGTACCGTTCTTCAAGCACATCGAGGAAGTTGTCGGGATTGGTCTCCGTCTCGCGAAGCCCGGTCAGCATCTGTTCGCGCACCCGCTCGAAATCCGCCGGATTGAATACCGGATCGATCGCGACGTCGGCGAAGATCTCCCAGATCCGATCGAACGTCTGACGGGTCGATGACAGCGACATCACGCTGAAATCGCGGCCAGCAGACCCGCCGATGGTGGCGCCGGTCCGCGCCAGTTCGCGTCTGACGACATCGCGCGAAAAGCGCTTTCCGGCCTCAACCGCGACGTTGATCATCAGATCCTCGATGCCGGCCGTCTTCTCAGTCAGATTTCGAGCGCCGCCCCGAATAAAGAGCCCGGCCGTCACGGTTTGCGCGCTCGGACGGCGCTTGACAAGCACCTTGAGCCCGTTAACTTCAAACTCGGAAACCTGGGTCGCCAGATCCGTCGTGCGCGGCATCCCGCCGTCCTGCGCCAACGCGATCGAGGCAGTCGCGGCAAAGATCGCAAACGTGGCGACGACCGTCCAAACTCGAATTGCTTTCATAACTTTTCCCATTTCGGTATTCCCTATCGTCCGATCAGATCGGCCTCCGTCAGATTTGCTTCAGCCCGCGCACGCGGCGAAACAAGCGCAACGCCAATGTGGTTCTTGCGTTGGATATAGGTCCGCACGTAACGGTTGATCTCCTGCCGTGTGACGGCACGCAAGTTCTTGTGATAACCGCGGAAATACTCGATGCCCGTCGATGACCACCAGAAACCGAGCGTGTGCGCGTACTCGCTGAGCTTTTCGCGATCGAAAAGATCGCGCGATTCGAGGATCGTTTTCGCGCTCTCGAGTTCTTCGTCTGTGAAATAGTTCGGCTTGTCGAACTGCGCGATCTCCGTGTAAAGGGCTTTGACCGCCGCCTTTGCGCGTTCGGGAGACGTCACGAGCACGACCTGGATCGGGCCGACGTTGCGCTGCGTGTAGTAATTGATGCTCGCGCTGGCCGCGAGCCCCGAATCGACAAGGGCGCGCTGGAACCTCGAATCCGGCTGGGCCAGAATATAAGAGAACACGTCGGCCGAATATGTCGCCGCGTCGTCTTTTCCGATCGACGGCCCGTGCCACCCGATCTGCACGAACACGTTCTCGCGGCCGTCGCTTTCGACGCTCTTTTCAACGATCACGCCCTCGCTTTTCGGCAGCGGCGGATGTTCGACCATCGGGAATTCCTCGAACGGATCGACTGCCCGTCGCTCCCAACTTCCGAAGAACTTCTCGGCCAGTTTGAAGACGTTCTCCGGATCGACGTCGCCGGTTATCACCAGCGACGAGTTGTTCGGAACGTAGTATCGGCCTTGGATGAGCTTCATCTTCTCGGTCGTTGCCGCGAGTACGCTGGCGCGCGTTCCGAGTGCGTTCTTCCGGCTCGGGTACTTGTAGAAGAGCTTGTCGTTGATCGCCCGGTCCAGGTAATAAAAGGGATTCGACTCGTTGCGGTCGATCTCGCCGACGACGACGCGGATCTCGTCGTCGAGGTCCTGTTCGTCGAATGTCGGAAACCGGATCGCGTGACTCATGAACTGCATCCCGATCGCAAGATTCGGGCTCGTCGTGTTCAGGTAGTAGTTGACGACCTCTTCGCGCGTCGATGCGTTGGAAGTGATGCCGATCTTGTCGATCTCGTAAAGATAACTGACATCGCCGATCAACGGCTTGAGCTTCATCGTCTCTTCGCATCCCGCGCCGTAATAGTAGTTGTTGTTGCGTTCCGCCCGGGCGCGTTCGCAATTGAACAGCATGATCGCCTGATTCGGCTTGAAAAACATATGTTCGTAGAGATGCGACAACCCGTTGAGTTCGGGCGGCTCTGTAAACGAACCGTTCCGGACAGCGACCTCGACGGTCACCAACGGATTGCTGTTGTCGGGCAGGACGATGATCTCGAGTCCGTTCGGCAGGACCCGATTGACGAACGGAATGGTGATCGCCTCGGTCTGCGGCTTTGGAGCCGCAGTCGGAGTCGGTTTGGGAACGACTTGCGCCGGCTTCTTGCGCTGTGCAAAACTGATTGACGCCGAGACCGAAAGGATCAGCAACAGAGAGACGATTGATTTTTTCACTCGAAAACCCCCACTATCGGATGTCAGATGTCGTGCTCCGAACATTAGTTGCGTTAATGATGACATCCGGAAACGATTCTACGCAAAGGCGCTCGGCAGGGTTTTCCCGGACAATCAGAAAGGAAGGATGACAACGATGGAACGCGATAATCTTATGCACGGCGCGAGAACGGCGATGAACCGTGATCCGGAGATCCGGCATTGGGCCGAGGCTTATCTAAAGACGAAGACGCGCGAAGAAAACCCGTCGATGACCGACGAGGAATTTGAGAAATACTGGAAATACCACAAACCGGAAATAATGCACGCCGGCGCGGCCGAAGCGATCCAGGCGTACAAGGCGAGATGAGCGATTTTGGATTTTAGATTTTGGATATTTTGGATTTTGGATTTTGAATCAATCCCGTCCTAAACGTTGAATATCGTTACGCAAATTGTTGCGAACGAATCAGCGGCTTCCATTTGGACAAGCGGATCCCGGCTCCTTGAGCGTGCGGCGCACGCGACGTATCGATAGCACCACGTGGAGCGAAGCGGAACGTGGTGTTTCGGGCCCGGTTTTGGCCGGAGCGTGCGGAGCACGCGTCTCCGGTCCGTTTGGGCAGGAGACGCGCGCTCCGCACGCTCGTTGATCGTATTGGAAATCCCACACCAGGCTCGGCTGCGCCTTCGCCCGGTGCTATCGACACGACGCGTGCTTCGCACGCGGAACGAGGCTTGTCGGATCGATCGGACGTGCCGCGAGAAATCGGGGGGGTTCGTTTCGATACCGCCGATCCCGCGAATTATCAGGCAAGGAAATCCAAGCTTCAAGAAGCAGACGTCAATCGTTAAGGACAGCATTGATTTTGGATTTTGGATTCGAGTGCCGTGAGATTCTGAAACCATGGAATCTCCGGAATCCTGGAATCTGGAATTCCTGGTACCTGGAATCTTGGAATCTTGGAACCTGGAATCTTGAAACCCTGAACCCCCGAATCCTGCAACCCTAAGGAAGATTGAAGAACGCGACTGCGATGTCGTGATCCGAATAGCGTTCGACGCGGTTCGGGTCGTTCCGATAGATCTCCGGAAAATCGGCGTTCAGATGCGCGAACCCAAATCCGGCAACTTCCTTGCGAAAGGCCGGATTGACCAGAAAATGGTCGAGCACCTGACTGTTCCCGCTGAACACGAACGAATAACGCGTGTCGGCGTTGATCAGATCGACCAGATTCACGAGATCCGGATCGACCAGATCAGGCATCGCGAACCGCACCTCATCCTTTGCCGCCGGAGTTCCCTTCAAGGTCCCCATCACGTCCATAATTCCGTCGTTGAATTGATAGAAGTTGAAGTCTCCGACAAGCGCGATTCGCTCCGAAGGATTCGCCTTCTGCCGCTCGCTGATGAATTTGGCAAGGAACTCCGCCTGAAGCCGCTTCTTCATCTGCACGAACTCGGAATCCTTTGGATCGGTATAGCCGCGGAACGACTTGAGATGGTTGACGATGACCGTGAACTCGTACGGCCCGGCGGCGGTTTTGATCGCCGCGCGGAGGAGAAACGGCGGACGATCGTTCAAATTGATCTCGTCTTTCGTCTCAGGATGCTTGAATTTCTCATCCTTTCCGAACTGCCTCGTTTCGAGCACATCGACACGCGACCGCTTGACCAGGAATCCTGAGTCGATCCCGCCCGGATCGTTGCCTTCAACAAGATAGGCTTCGTACTGCGGATTGGGCTTTCCGGCCGCCTCGCTGTCCTTGTTCACCGCTTCCGCGAGCTTTTTCAGGACCGGGAGACTCTCGCACTCGACGACTGCGACCACATCCGGATTGTTGAGATACATCCGGATCCCGAGCGAGATCTTCTTCAGACGGCGCGCGAAACCCTCGGAATTGATGATCGGCTCCTTTACCGCCGGATCGTCCGTGTCATCCATCAGGCGCTCGACATTCGTCGCCGCGATCGCGAACTGTTTGTCGTTCGGAACCGGCATCGCCCGCGCGCGAAGCTGCCCCGAAACCTCGTGTTTGCTGTCCGGATCGACGATCACCGAATATGCACGGTATGCGTATCCGACGACTCCGGTCAGGTTCTTGACCGTCGAATATACGCCGACATCGATCGGCTGCGCCCCAAGCTGCGAGGCGCTCTCGATGCGCAAACGCTCGGGATTGCTGTCAAAAAGCGCCATCTTCGGCTGCTCCTTGCGCATCCGGTCCTTTTCCTTGTCCGTCGCCATTAGGAAGTCGTAGACCTCGAAACCGGGCTCGCGGAAGGTCCGCCGTGCCTGCGGGCCGTTCAGCACGCCGTAGAAGACGCCGTCCGAGACCGAGTTGCCTGTCGCTTCGTCGGCGCTTCCGTCGGTCGGGGCAGTGACCAAAAGATCGAGGATCGCGACGCGCATTCCCTCGTACTTTTCAAGTTGGTCGATCGAGTTCGGTTTGAAATCGTCGGCCGTCAGGACGATGGGCTTCGGGAGCGGGTTTCCCTTGGATTCGACGGCAATGAAATCGCGTCCCTTGGTCATCGCGATCTGGGTCGTCTTGAGACTGTTCGGATCGGCCAAAGGGGCGTATTCGTCGACGCGGCCGGTGATCGAAACGTAATTCCCGACGGTCGCCTCGCCCTCGGGTTCGGTCTTGGTAAAAACGAAGATCCCTTCCGACGTGTTCGGATTCGCGTCGATCTTGGCATCCGGCGTTTGAAGATAAAAGCCGTTCCGAACTCTTGCCGTCACGATCCCATTGACGCGAACTATCTCGCCGACATACGCCGAGTAGTTCTTGTCTCCCTGAATGTCGCCGATTAGACGGTTCTTCTGCGCCGAACCGCTGACTGTCAGGACCAATACAGTGAACAATCCGATAAAGATCTTCTTCATACGTTTGAACGCCGACCGCGCGCGTCGGAATTTCGATGCAGCAAAGCACCTGCGCGAGACTGTTTTTTTGTTGAATCTAGCACAGCGTACCCGACGACGGCTAACCGAATCGATCAGTATTGCCTAATGACGCTTCCGCCGGGTAGTGCGAGGACATAACTGCTGCGATTACCGCGATCGTCGCTGACCTCGACGATCGTCTGATTTCCGGGGGCTGAGATTTGAAGCAGAAAAGCGCCGTCGCCGAGTGCGAACGTCGATTTTCCCTGCGAGCGCACGGTCGCGCCCGGTTGCGTCTTCGCGCTTACGCGGTAGATCGTTCCGCCGAGCGATTCGACGTTCCAGTCGCGCACGGCTATCGCCTTGCTGTTCTCGCGCTTGATCACCGTAAACTTCCAATACGCGCTCCAGTTGCTTGCCTGTCCCGAGGTCGAAACGGCTTTCACACGCCAGTAGTAGTTCCCGGGCAGAAGCCCGCCGACGAGCAGAGTCGGATTCGTCAGGCCTTGCTTGTCGACGACTATCGCGTCCGGCGATGAGAATTGCGGAAGCTTCGAGATCTGGATCGCGTAGACCAGAGAGAGGTTCACATCGGGGCTTTGCCAGCGGAACGTGACATCGGCGGCCCCGTTGAGCGCCGCGACGAATTGCTGGTCCGATGAGGGTGAGTTATGGACCGGCGGACCGAGAAGTTTTTCCTTCGTTCCGATCCGGCCATCCGTCAACGCCGCGAACTCGTTCTCACGGACGACGGTCTTTTCGCCGCCGACGGTCGTTTCGACGGCGCCGCGACTGATCCTGATCTCGCCGCTGTTCGATTCTTTGTTGATATCGAAACTGGCGTCCGTATCGGCCCCGATCCGATTCTCCGATTCGCGGACCTCGACGACGTTCTCTGAATTCGCCGGCTGATCCTCCGTGCGGACGTTGATCTGGCCGTCGTCGAGCGTGACGCGAACGTTGGGGCCGCCGAAAAGCGAATTGCTGTCGCGGATAACGACCGTTGAGTTTGGCCGGATCGACAGCACGGACCCGTCGATCATCTGTATCTTCGCGCGGCCGTCGGCTTGGGTCTGGATCGTGTCGCCGGCCGAAACGAACGTCTGCCGAGTGACCAAGATCGTCTCGCGTGTCGCCGCCCGGATGATGCGGACGTCGCCCTCGAACGTAATGACCATCGCCGCATCCTTCGGCGCTTCGGGATTCTCGGATTTGCTTACGAAATCGCTCTTGACGAATCGGTATCCGCCGTAACCTAACAAACCGAAAGTAAGAAGTATCGCGAGCAGGATGAACACCGTTCGCTGACGGATGTTCCACCATTCGACGTAAAACTTGCGATACTTTGGTTCCATCGAGTTGCCGGGACCTTTTAGGCTTCAGAGGTCTCGATTTCAGGCTTTGGGAAGATCAGGGATAAGACGATCGACAACGCTATCGCAGCCACAACGACGCCGAGCGAGATATTGATCACAGCCTGCTCGAATTCGTGATGCAGATAACGTCGGACAAAATCGGCGAAAGCCGAACCGCCGTCGCCGATTACCATTATCAGCCCTTCGGCAAAAAGTGGCAAGAGCATTTTTACGCCGATGAAACTGAGGACGAACGCCAGCCCGTACTTAAGGAAGTGGAATTTCTCGGCCATCCCGAGCAGAAGAAAGAAGAACGTGCGCAGACCCAGGATGGCAAAGATGTTCGACGTATAAACGACGAACCGGTCGGTCGTGATCCCGAAGATCGCCGGGATCGAATCGACGGCAAACACCAGGTCGACGACATTGATGACGACCAGGACAAGCAACAGAAGCGTTCCGACGAGCTTCCCGTTTTCGTCGCGGACAAGGAAGTTCTCGCCGTCATAATGCTTTGAGATCCTGACGAAGCGGGTCGTGAGCCGAACTACGAAATTCTCTTCCGGATGGAACTCCTCATCCTCGCGCAGCATCTTGATGCCGGTGTAAACGAGGAATGCGCCGAAGAAATATAGAATCCAATGAAATTTTTCGACAAGTTCGGCGCCGGCGAAGATCATCACCATGCGCAGCACAAGCGCCATCAGGATCCCCCAGAACAGCACCCGATGCTGGAATTTCTTCGGCACCTGAAAATAATTGAAGATCAAAAGGAAGACGAAGAGATTATCGACCGAAAGCGAAAGTTCTATCAGATACCCGGTGAGAAACTCCTTCGATTTGAAGAATGCGGCCTCCGAACCGTAGTTCGTATTTACGAACCAATAAATGAAGCCGTTGAAAAGCAGCGCGAGCGAAACCCAAACGACGCTCCACGAGAATGTTTCTTTCTTCGAGGGAACGTGTGAATTGCGGTTGACGATCCCGATATCGACGAAAAGCGCGATCAGCACGACGGCAAAGAAGAATATCCAAACCCAGACCGGGAACTCGACAGCATTCATAGGGGAATAAGATACATTAGTCGAAACCAAAGTCCAAAGATTGCGCGCGGCGCCGATGTCCCGTCACCATTGGACTTTGCGCGGGTATCTGCTAAAATCGCGGTTTGTCCCAACAGACAATTTTTCCAATCTTTTTAGTGTGAAGGGTATTTCAGGATGTTAAAGTTTTTCAGTCGCTTAGAGAAGACCCGCAACTTCGTTCTCTTGCTCATCGGGGTTCTGATGATCCTCGGACTCGTCGTCGGCATCGGAAGTTCGAACCTTTTTTCGCGAAATTCGACGTCTGAGGGTTTGACGAACAGCACCGAGGCAGTCGCCAAGGTCGGCAGCGAAAAGGTTACCGTCGGCGAGATCGCGCGGATCAAACAGGGCCGCATGGCATCGCTTCCGACGAAAACGATGGTCAACTCGCTGATCGGCCAGCGCATCATCCGGGTCGAGGCGGCCCGCCTCGGATTCCGAGCGTCCGACGCCGAAGTGGCGGCCGAGATCCGCGAGCAAACGAAATCGCCGGACGGCACGCCGATCGAACTCAAGCGTTACGAACAGTGGGCGGTTCAGAATTTCGGAAGCGTCGCCGAGTACGAGCAGTCGATCCGCGACCAACTGAGCGGCGACAAGCTTCAGGCTTTCCTGACTTCCGGCGTGACGGTCTCGGAAGAGGAAGTGATCAAGGACTTCCAGCGCAAGAACACGAAGTTCGATGTATCGTACGTCTCGGTCAACGCGGCGGAACTCGCGCAGACGATCAAGCCGACCGATGCCGAGATCCAGGAATACTTTGACAAGAACAAGGCGAGCTACTACATCTCGTCGCCGCAGAAGAAGATCCGTTACGTCTTCCTGAACACGGCGAAGGTTGGCTCCAAGGCGACGATCACCGATGAGGAGTACAAGGCCGAATTCGAAAAGATCCCGGCCGACAAAAAGAAGAAGGGGGTCGAGGGCCAGCAGATCGTGCTTCGCATCCCGAAACCGGACTTTGAAACGCAGGTGATGGAGAAAGCGACGCAGGTCGTCGAGCGTGCGAAGAAGGACGGCAAGATCTCCGAAGAAGCGTTCACGGAGCTCGTGAACGGATATTCGGAAGATGCTGCGAGTAAGGCCCGCGGCGGAAAATTGGCGGGGCTCGTGCGCGAAAATCCGAACAAGCCGACCGATCCCTATCAGCGCTTGCTCTCGATGCAGGAAGGCGACGTGACCGAGCCGATCAAGGAAGGCAGCGCGTTTTACATTCTCCGGCGCGGCAAGGAAGTGCCGAAGACGTTCGAGGATGCGAAGCCTGAGCTTGAGGTCAGTCTGCGCAACCGTCGCGGATACACGGCGACGGCCGAGCTCGCGCAACGCGTTTATGACGATCTCAAGCAGACCAAGGACGTCGCCGCGACCGCGAAGAAATTCGCCGCCGAAGCGAATATGAATGCAGCGGAGATGGTTCGCGAGACGCCGTTCGTCAAACCGGGCGACAACATCGAGAACATCGGCATCTCGCCGCAGTTCGAAGAAGGCATCAAGTTGCTTGAGAACGCGAACGATGTCGGCGAGAAGATCCCGGTCCAGAACGGATTCGCAGTTCCGCTTCTGGTCGAGAAGAAGGAGCCCCGCGATGCGACGCTCGACGAGGTCCGCAGCCAGGTAGTCGAATCCGTGAAGCTCGACAAGGCGCGTTCGCAGGTCGAGGATATCGCCAAACAGATCGCTTCGGGCGCGGCGAATGCGGGAGCCCTCGCGGCCGCGGCGCAGTCGAAGGGCCTCAAGGCACAGGACCAGAAGGCTTACATCATCGGTTCGCCGCTCGGCACCGGTCCGTCGGCGTCGACCAACGAGGCGCTTGAGGATGCGGTATTCGCGCTCAAGGCCGGTGAGGTCACGAAGGCGCCGCTTTCGGTCGGTGACAGTTGGTACATCGTCGGCGTCAACAAACGCGAGGACGCCAATATGGATGAGTTCGCGAAGCAGCGCGACACGCTGGTCCAGAGCATGGTCCAGCAGAAGCGATCGCAGGTTTTTTCCGATTACCTGGCAGCTGTCCGCCAGAAGATGGAAACATCGGGCGAGATCAAGATCTACCAGGCGGCTATCGATCGGATCGATGCCGCGATCCAACCGCCTGCCAATCCGCAGATGCCGGGCGGATTCCAATTCCCGGGACAGTAGCATTTGGGATCTGGGATTTCGGATTTCGGATTTGGGATTTGGATTCTCGGAAGCGGTTCCAGACATCAGGCCGCGGATAACACGGATCAGTCCGATTCGCGTCATCCGCGGCTTGATCCTTTGGGGTAACGCAAATTGGTGCGAACGAAACAGCGGCTTCCATTCGGACAAGCGAATCACGTGACGTATCTGTGTGGCTCCTTCCGCCACTAGTCAATCGCACCGAGTACGGCGCACATCCGCATTTACGCGATAAGATGACATTGACAGCGTTGCGCCACGGATTGCACGAATTCTCACATATCATTCTGTGTTTTGTTCGCGAAATTCGTGAAATCCGCGGCAGAATTTTCCAAATGCGTAATCCGGGTTCAACAGCCGGAAGGGTTTGCTATCTGAAGTATCTGAAATCAGAGATATTAGAGACGCGAAATCGAAATTGTCCCCTGATCGCGTAGCGATCATTCGAATTTAGCCGTGGGTTTCAACCCCCGGAAACCGAAAATCGTTCGATCTCGTCGCGTCAGCGACGATTGACTCAGATTAACTCAGCCGAATTCAGTCGTCGCTGACGCGACGCGAACCCGAACCGCATCGGCCGGTGGGTTGAAACCAACGGCCAAATTCACGGCACCGCTGACGCGGCTGACTCCGGACAGCTTCGGGTGGACTCACGCGAGATCCAGAATCGAGAATCCAAAATGGAACTGCGCTCCTTAGTCAAGAAGAAGAAACGGCCGTCGGGAGTTAATTCCGGCGGCCGTTCAGATTGTCGCTACGAAACGCGGGTTACTTCGTGTGGTAATCCGCCCAGTGGGTCAGGAACCAGTAGAACATTCCGCACCAGAAGGCAAGATTGATGATCGATGCGACAAGTCCGATCATCCGGACCTGGGGACTCCGGACTCCCGACTTGTCCTTCTTCCCATACATCATCATCGCGACGAGTATGCCGGTCACGCCCCACGCGAACGAGCGCACGGCCGTGTCGAGCCAGGTCGTGTTTGGAATGAAGAATTCGACCTGCCAGATCGTCAGAAGGATCGCGCCTACGATCGCCAGCATCGCCGCGATCGGCGGATTGTAATCGTGCGACCCCGAGGCACTGTCCACGTCCGATTCGGCGACGTTCGCCAGATGGCTGTGCTTGTAGCTGTACGCGAAGTAAACCACGAGCCCGATCGACATCCAGACGATCAGACGCAGCCACGTGTCGAGCGGCAGGTTGTTCATCAGGAACGCGGCGACCCAAACCGTGAGCATCGGTATGATCGGCGACAGCGGCACTTTGAAAGGCCGGTGCAGCGTCGGGTTCGACGATCTGAGAATGATGATGCCGGTGCCGACGATGACGAAAGCGAACAGTGTTCCGATGGACACGAGTTCGCCGAGCAGATGGATCGGAACGAAACCGGCGAGAACCGCGACGATGATGCCCGTGATCGCCGTCGTGATATGCGGCGTCCGGAACTTCGGATGGATCTTCGCTGCCCATTCAGGGAGAAGACCGTCCTTCGACATCGAGTAGAAAACGCGGGGCTGCCCCATGACCATCACGACCATCGTCGAACTCAGACCGAGAACGGCGCCGATCTTGATGATCGTCGGAAACGCGATGAGAATATTGCCCATCGTTGTTCCGGCGGCCTGATCCTTGGCGGCGTCGATCGCCGTGGCGATCGGAGCTGCGGCGTTCGTCAAAAGCTTGTAGTCGACGAGGCCGACCATGATGCCCGAGACGAGAATGTAGAGCACGGTACAGATCGCCAAACTCCCGAGAATGCCGATCGGCATATCGCGCTGCGGGTTCTTCGCTTCCTGAGCGGCCGTCGAGACCGCGTCAAACCCGATGTAGGCGAAGAAGATGACCGCCGCGCCGGTAATGATCCCGCTCGGGCCGAAAGGCATGAACTGCGCGCAACCGGCCGATCCCGGCTGGCACCCGATACCGAGATTGTTCATATTGACGAATCCGATACCGGCGATGATGAAGAGCACGACGACGAGTACCTTGATGATCACGATCATCGTATTGAAACTCGCCGATTCCTTGATGCCGCGAATGAGAAGAAGCGTCACCGCGATCGCGATCAGAAACGCCGGAAGATTGAAGACGCCGACCCCGGCGACGCTGCCGTCGGCGAGTTTTATCTCGACCCCGGGCGGCGCGCTGAGCGAAAGCGGAAACGGAATGCCGAGCGTGTCCCGGAACAAACTGACCACGTAGCCCGACCAACCGACCGCGACCGTCGCCGCGCCGAACGCGTACTCGAGGATCAAGTCCCAACCGATGATCCAGGCGATAAACTCGCCCAAGGTTCCGTAACCGTATGCGTATGCCGATCCCGAGATCGGAACGCTCGCCGCGAATTCCGAATAGCAGAGCGCGGCGAACGCGCTCGCGATACCTGCGACGATCATCGATATGACGACCGCCGGACCGGCGTGTTTGCCGGCCGCCTGGCCCGTCAGAACGAAGATGCCGGTACCGATGATCGCACCGATACCGAGCATCGTCAGATCCAACGCGCTAAGCGTCTTTTTAAGTGTATGTTCGCCGGTTTCCGCGGCCTCGGCGATGATTTTGTCAATTGACTTTGTCGCAAACAGTGACATTAAGAACAACCTCCTGGGTTAATGAAAAATCGCTCGGTCGCCTCGCCCCACAGTTTGCGTATCAACACCGTACGCGCGCAACCGCCTACCCCCTTGAACTCTTGATGACCGCAAGGTACCGATTCAGTTCTTCCCGCACCTTCGGGAACAGGAAGAAGAGTCCGATCATGTTCGGAAACACCATCGCAAAGATCATCGCGTCCGAAAAGTCGATGACCGACTGCAGCGAAGCCGCCGAACCGACCACCACAAAGACCAGAAAGAGCACCTTGTATGTAATGTCCGAAGCCGAAGATCGGCCGAACAGGTATTTCCACGCCTGAAGTCCGTAATAGGACCACGAGATCATCGTCGAGAACGCGAAAAGTATGATCGCGATCGTCAGGACGTATCGAAATCCCGGAATCACGCCGTCGTACGCCCGCGAGGTCAGGTCCACCCCGCTTACCGGCGCGCCGCCGATCAGGACCTGCCCGCCCTGACCGCCGTAGACGAAAGTGCCGTCAAGATTGAACAGGACGATGACCATGGCCGTCATCGTGCAGATCACGACGGTGTCAATGAACGGTTCGAGCAACGAGACGAGCCCCTCGCTCGCGGGATACTTGGTCTTGACCGCCGAATGCGCGATCGCCGCCGATCCGGCTCCCGCTTCGTTCGAAAAAGCCGCGCGGCGGAATCCCTGGATGATCACCCCCATCAGTCCGCCGACGGCCGCCGTTGGCGCGAAGGCGCCTTCGATGATCGCCTTGATCGCCGCCGGAATGTTCGCGAAGTTCACCCCGATGATGATCAGCGACGCGATGATGTAGATCACCGCCATCGCCGGAACGAGCTTTTCCGTCACGTTCGCGATGCGCTTGATCCCGCCGATGATCACGATGCCGACGAGAAACGCCAGGATCAGACCGATGATGGTCTTCGCCGCTCCGCCTTCAAATCCGACCAGATTCGTGATCTGCACGGTCGTTTGATTGGCCTGGAACGCATTCCCGCCGCCGAACGATCCGCCGACGCACATGATCGCGAAAAAGACGGCGAAGATCTTGCCCGCCGATTTCAACCCGATGTCCGCAAATCCCTTCGAAAGGTAGTACATCGGACCGCCGTGGACCATTCCGTTCTCATCGATGTCGCGGTATTTGACGCCGAGCGTGCATTCGACGAACTTCGACGACATCCCGAGAATCCCGCAGACGATCATCCAAAACGTCGCGCCGGGCCCGCCGATCGCGACCGCGACCGCGACGCCGGCGATGTTCCCGAGGCCGACGGTTCCGGAAACGGCCGTCGCCAGAGCCTGAAAATGGCTCACCTCGCCGTGGTGGCTTTCGTCGCGGATCGTATCGACGATGTTGCCGTCGACGATATTGACCTCGGCCGTCGAATCGGCATCGCCGTGATCGACACCGTCATACTTTCCGCGCACGACGTTGATCGCCGTCCAGTAATGGCGGATGTTCACGAATCCGAAGGCGACCGTGAAGAACGCGGCGCCGAAGATCAGCAGCGCGAGCACGAACGGCACGCCGTCATAGATCGGGTAAAAGACGATCGAGCCCCACGCATCGGCGATCGGCTTGAACGCCTCGTCGATCCGCTGATCGATTCCCTTTTCCTGCGCCGCGGCAGATCCCGCGAACACGATCGAAAAAATTGTCAAAAGAACCAAAAACCTGCTTGTCATACTTCCCCTTGTTCGCTTTATTTTTGGCCCGCCCCGCGAGCCTTTGTCGAAATTTCGACTATGTCGAGTCGTTCTTTGCCGACAGGCTTCGCCAGATGAAATAGACCGGCACGCCCGTGAGGACGATGACCAGCCCCGGCAGCGAGGTCTGCGGCTTGTAGAACAACAATACCAAACAGATCACGGACGCCGCGAGGACGTATATGATCGGGATCAAAGGATATCCGAACGCCTTGTACGGGCGATCGGCGTCCGGGCGCTTGAAGCGAAGAACGAAGAGTCCGATGATCGTCAGAACATAAAAGATCAGGACCGCGAACACGACATAGTCGAGAAGCGTTCCGTAGAGATTCCCGTAGCTGGTCACGCCCTTGTCATTGACCGAGACTGTCCTTGGAAAGACCAGCAGGCACGTCCAGACGCATTGCAGGACAAGCGCCATCGCCGGAACGTGTTTCGCATTGAGCCTGCCCGTCGACTTGAAGAACAGGTTATCTCTGGACATCGCGTAATAGACGCGCGCACCGGCGAGGATCAGCCCGTTGTTGCAGCCGAACGTCGAAATGATGATCGCGACCGCCATTATCGTTGCCCCGACGCCGCCGAACATCACATTGAGCGCGGCCGTTCCGACGCGGTCATCCGGCGCAGTCTGGATCTGCTGCAGCGAAAGCGTCGAAAGATACGCGAAATTCGCGAGGATATAGAGCCCGATGACGAGTCCAGTGCCCATCGCCAGCGACAACGGAATGTTCTTCTGCGGATCCTTGACCTCGCCGGCCGTGAACGTGATGTTGTTCCAGGCGTCGGACGAGAACAGCGATCCGACCTGCGCGACGCAGAAGACGACGATTATTCCGAATATCCCGCTGTTCACCGAAACCTCGGGCAAGAACGCGAAATCCGGCTTGATCACCGCCGCGTTGTCGGGCGTGAAAAGATGCGCCCAGTTCGCCGAGAACGTTCCGCTCGCGCCGCCGATCACCAAGCCAAGCAGGATCAGCGCGATCAGCGACAGCGTTTTCGCCGATGTGAAAACGTTCTGGATCCACTTTCCGAGCGCCAGCCCCTGCATATTGATGACCGTCAGCACGATTATCATCACGACGCCGACGAGTTGCTGGGTCGAAAGCGAGACCGCGTAGCCCGACGAAACATGGATCGGCGGAACGATGTAGCTTTCAGGAGAGATCCACGGGAATAGCACGCCGAGGAATCTCGCGAACCCGACGGCGACGGCAGCGATCGTCCCGGTCTGGATGACCAGGAAAAGCGTCCAACCGTACAGGAAGCCCCACAACGGAGAATAGCTCTCGCGCAAGTAAACGTATTGTCCGCCAGCCTTGGGCATCATCGCCGCAAGTTCGCCGTAGCTCAGCGCGGCGAATATGGTCAGCAATCCGGTGATGATCCAGGTCAGCAACAGGCCGCCCGGCGATCCAGTTTGACGAGCGATATCGGCCGAGACGATGAAAATGCCCGAGCCGATCATCGAACCGGCGACGATCGTGGTCGAATCCAGCAGGCCAAGCCCGCGGATGAAACCTTCGCTTGGACGTTCGAGTTCGGAAGCTTCAGTTGCCATATTCAGTTTTTGAATGGCGAACGGACCTATCGCGAAAACCTGATAAGTTGCCGTAAGACTAAAATCTGCAATCCTTTGACGTTGGCGAGATGAACGTTTGAGTTATTATACTTGTATTACAAAAACTGTCGAGCGTTTTCACGGTTTTTTTGATCGGTCGGCTTTCGGCCCGATCTGCCGGCAATTCCGACCGAGATTCGATTTCCCGAATGACGAACAAGAACAAGCACGATATGCCGGCCGAGGACTTCCGGCGCTTCGGTTACGAGGTTGTGGATTTCATCGCCGATTATTTCGAACGGCTCGAGACCTTTCCGGTCCTTTCGAAGAACCGCCCGGGCGACTTGCGGGACGCGTTGCCGCCTTCGGCTCCGTTGACGGGCGAAGATTTCGCCGACGTTCTGGCCGACGTCGAGAGGCTGATCCTGCCGGCCGTCACGCATTGGAACCACCCGAATTTTCACGGACTGTTCTCGACATCGACGAGCTCGGTCGGTGTTTTCGGCGAGATGATCTCGGCGGCGTTCGATATGAAGGCGATGCTCTGGCGCACGTCGCCGGCATCGACCGAGCTTGAACCGGTTGTCCTCGACTGGCTGCGGCAGATGATGGCGTTGCCCGAAGAATTCAAGGGACTGATTTACGACACCGCCTCGATCTCCTCGCTTCACGCGCTCGCGATGGCCCGCGAACGGCTCGGCGTCGGTATTCGGGAGCAAGGGATGAGCGGCCGGACCGATCTTCCGTTGCTGCGCGTCTATTGTTCCGAACAGACACACAATTCGATCGACAAGGCGGTCATTCTGCTCGGCCTCGGAACCCGCTCGATCGTCAAGATCCCGGCGAACGATCGGTTCGAGATCGATGTCGAGCGTCTTCGCGAAGCGATCGCGGATGATATTGCCGCGGGGCATCTGCCGATGTGCGTCGTGGCGACGGTCGGCACGACATCGAGTTCGAGCGCCGACGACGTCGAGCGCATCGCCGACATCTGCGAACGCAACCGGATCTTTCTGCACGTCGACACGGCCTATGCCGGATCGGCGTCGATCGTTCCTGAACTTCGCCGCCATTTCAAAGGCTGGGAACGCGCCGATTCGATCGTCACGAATCCGCATAAATGGCTGTTCACTCCGTTCGACCTTTCGGTGCTCTACGTTCGCGATCTCGATCTGCTGAAACGAACCTTCTCCCTGGCGGCCGAGTATCTCAAGGTGACCGAGACGGTGACCAATCAGATGGATTACGGCATCCAGCTCGGACGCCGCTTCCGTTCGCTCAAGCTCTGGTTCGTGATGCGCTACTTCGGGCAGGAGGGATTGGTCGAACGGATCCGGGAACATTGCCGCCTGGCGCGCGAATTCGCGGGCTGGGTCGAGGAAAGCCCGGATTTCGAGCTCGTCGCGCCCGTACCGTTCGCGCTCGTGTGTTTTCGGGCGTGCCCCGCAGGGACCGAAGACCTGAACGCCCTCAACGAGCGTATTATGAACGAGATCAACGCGTCGGGCGAAGCATATCTGTCGCACACCGTCCTGAATGGAAAATTGGCGCTCCGTCTGTCGGTCGGCAGCATCCGCGTCGAAGAGAGGCATTTGAGAAAGGTCTGGGAGTTGCTGAGGTCGAAGGTCTCAGGGCGATGAACGATTCTTGTTTCGCGCCAAGTTCGCGGAGTACGC
>CAZARD010000003.1:23476-28541 GCA_964487505.1 uncultured Blastocatellaceae bacterium
GATCGCGATCGATTGCGCTATGAAGGTCCATTCTGGGCTCGGACCAGGTCTTCTCGAATCAGTCTATCGAGCCGCATTGGCATACGAACTCCGAAAAGTCGGCCTCGCAGTTGCCGTCGAACGCAAGATTCCCGTTGTTTACGACGATGTCAGGTTCGATTTCGGATTCTCTGCCGACATCGTTATCGAAGAGAAGGTCATCATCGAGACCAAATCGATCGAGGCCTTGGCTCCGGTCCACGCCAAGATCCTGTTGACCTATCTTCGTTTGTCGAAACTGAAGCTCGGAATCCTGATCAACTTTAGAGTTGAACAGCTCAGATTCGGCCTGAAACGAATCGTCAATGGACTATAGTCGATCACATATGAAGTTTGTGAAAGAATCGATCATCAATGCGTCGCCGGACGATCTTTTCGCTTTTCACGAGCGAACTGACGCGTTCGAACTGCTGGTCCCCCCTTGGGAGAATGCCCGGATCATCCAAAAGGCCGATATCTCGAAGATCGGCTCGCAGGCGATAATCGAAACACGCCTGGTCGGTCTGATCCCGGTGAAATGGGTCGCCGAGCACACGGCTTATGACCCGCCGAGGATGTTCGAGGACGTTCAGATTTCGGGGCCATTCAAATCCTGGCGTCACCGCCATATCGTGTTTCCTCATCCCGACGGCGCTGTCCTGCGGGACGAGATCGAATTTGAACCGCCAATGTGGCTCCTCGGCCGCATCGCCGCGCCGATCGCGATCCTTCCCAAGATAAAGAAGATGTTCGATTACCGGCACGAGGTCACCAAGAAGATGGTCGAATGAACGGGATTTTGGATTTTCGATTTTGGATTTTGGCTCGGGCGCTACCCTCCTTGACTGGTGATGCGTCAGTTTAATTTAACGGTGACACCCTATTCTTGACGAGACAGGCGTTTCCAATTCCCAAAAAGTCTAAAATCTAAAATCCAAAATCCGAAATCCCATCAGCGATTGCCTATCGTTCCGCATTGCGACAGAATGATTTGGAGAACATTCTAAGATGCTTGTCCATATCGTTTGCTGGAAATACAAACCCGAGACCGACGCCGGGCAGCGTGCGGATCATATCGCCAAACTGCGCGCGCTGCCGTCGGTCATTCCGAACATCCTGAGTTTCGAGGTCGGGAGCGACATCCTGCATCTTGAAAGGTCGTTCGATACGGGCCTTGTCGCGACCTATCCGGACCGCGCCGCGCTCGATCACTACACCGACCATCCCGAACACCAGAAAGTGGCCGCGCTCGGTAAGGAGATCGCCGAACGGGTCGTCTCGGTTGACTTTCTAACCTAACGAGAATGAAACGCTGGAAAAAGATCGCGCTTGTCCTGCTCGCCGTCGTCATCGTCGCGCAGGTCCCGTATGTCTTCCGGCGTTTTCAGATCGCCGAGCGCGCGCGCCTCATCGCGGAGACGGACGCCGGGCGCGTATCGCGCGAGGATCCGGACTTTTCGGAGTTCAAAGGCGTGATTCACGCTCATACGAACATCGGCGGTCACTCGACGGGATCGTTCGACGAACTGATCGCTGCCGCGGCCGAGAACAAACTCGACTTCGTCGTGATGACGGAGCACACATCCGCCGATTACGACACTTCCGCATTGACGCTCAACGGAAAATACAGAAACACGCTATTCATTGGCGGGCATGAGGCCGACACAAGCAGCGGCGATCGTTTCCTGATGCTTGCGGGCGGTCCTGATATCTTCGCGGACGCGAAGCTCGAAACGCCGAAGTTCCTCGAGAAATACCACGCGCAGGGCAAGGCCGCACTGATCACGTATCCCGAAAAGTTCAAGACGTGGGATTCGAATTTCGACGGCATCGAGGTCTTCAGCCTTCACACGAACGCCAAACAGAACACGCGGATCCTGACGATCCCGGATATGCTTTGGTCCTATCCGTCGTATCCGGGCCTGACGCTCGCCGAGAATTTCCGCCGGCCGGATGAAAACCTTCGCCGATTTGACGAGATCGCCGCCAAGCGCGACATTTCCCTTTTCGCGGGAACCGACGCGCATTCGAACATCGGGTTTCATATCCTCGGCGATGACGCTGGCAACAAGCTCATCAAGCTAAAGATCGACCCGTACGCAAAACTGTTCGGGATAGTCCGCGCTCACATTCTCATCGAGCGCGGGAAACCGCTAACCCGTGAATCCGTGATCGAAGCCTTCAAGTCAGGTCGGCTTTTCGTCGGTTTCGATGTCGGCGGAGACACGTCCGGATTCTCGTTCACGGCCGAGTCCGGCGGGAAGCGCTGGGTGATGGGAAGCAGCCTGCCGTTCACATCCGGGATCATCTTGCGGGCCGCTTCGCCGGTCCCGGCACGGTTCGTTCTGCTCAAGAACGGCGAGATCCTGAGTTCGACGCCGCCTCAATCGGATTACTCGTTCGAGGTCACCGCTCCCGGCGCTTACCGCGTCGAGGTCTATCGCGACGATCTCGGATCATCGTTCAAAACAATGCCCTGGATCTTGTCGAACCCGATTTTTATCCGCTGATCCGTCGCTCGTAGCGCTTTTGAAACCTGCGAAACCTGAGATAACCTAAATCGGGAATATGAATTCCGCGGTTCGGCAAACTATTCAAAACCGCCCGACATCTTAAACACACAAATCGGAATTCAGACGGTTACGGGTAATGATGACGCTTCATAAACAAACAGGATTTCGGCTTTTCGGGATCGGACTCGTCGTTTTGTTCTTGGTTTCGGCGACTTTCGCGCAACAGGTCCAGCGCGCGGAGTTCGATGTCTCAGCGTACAAGATGGACGTTCAGCTGACGCCGTTCGAAAACAGGCTCGCCGCGACGGTCGATGTCAGTTTCGTCCCAAAAACGGACACGCGAACGGTCGCGTTCGAACTAAACGGATCGCTGACCGTCGACAGCATCACGCGCCTTCAGAACGCGGCGCAGCCAGCGGCGACGCCGACACCGGCATCGAAACCTGCGACGAAACCCACTCCAAAGCCGTCCGCGGCCGCGAATCTGGTGACGTTCGTCCAGGACCGCGTCGGCGTGTCTGACCTCGGCCCGAGCGTCAAGATCGATCTCGGGGAGACGGCGGCCGCGGGATCGACCGTCACGCTACGTTTCAAGTACAGCGGCGTTCTGGTTACTGCCGAGGGCGGTCCGTTGCTGACCAAACGACTCGCATATGTCGGCGCCGAGAACGGATATCTTCTCTACGCCGCGCGCTGGTTCCCGTTTCACAACTACGCCGCGGATTTTGCGACGAGCGACATCACGATCTCGATCCCCGAAGGTTACGCCGTCGCGGGCTTCAGCGATCAACCCGCGGCGGCGGTCGGCGGCAAGCAACGTTTCGTCCAGTCACGCCCCGGTCTGATCGGAAACTTCGCGTACGACCGATACGCGGTCAAGAGCCTTCGCTTTGGCGAGTTCGAGTTTCAGTTTTACACCAAGGCTGCGAACGATCAGTTGGTCGCGAAATATGGCGAAACATTGGGTCGGGCTTTTGACTTCTATTCGAAACGATTCGGACTGCCCGACAGCGGCAAGAAATTCATCGTCGCCCAGATCGATGACGACAGTCTCGAATTCTATACCGCGCCCGGGATGCTGTTCGTGGCGCAGCGAAATTTCGATCAATCGCGCGATGTCACGGCCGAACGGATGCAGCGCGAGGCAGCCTTTCAATGGTGGGGGCAGACCGTCGGGCTCAAATCGTTCGACGACGCTTGGCTTTCACAGGGATTGGCAGAATACAGCGCATTCTCGCTCCGCGAAACGCAGTTGAACGGCGCGCAACTCGATGCGCTCCGCCGCGAACTTCTCGAGAAGGCCCTGACGTTCGAACCGACGGCTTCGCTGCTGCGGGCGCCGTCGAGCCTCGACGACCAATCGACCGCCTACCAGTACATAATGTTCTCGAAGGGCGCGTTCGTCTTCAAGCTTCTGCGCGACACGCTCGGCGAACAGAAATTCGATCAGCTTCTGCGGACCTATATCGAACGGTATCGCGGGAGATCGGCGTCGATCGACGAGTTCGAGAAACTGACGAACGAGGTAGCCGGCCAAAGCATGCGCTACTTCTTCGCCCGCTGGGTCGAAAGCACGGGCGTTCCCGAGTTCAAGGTTGATTACCTGATCCTGCGGACTCGGACCGGCAAATTCGTGACGCGGGGCACGGTGCGGCAGAACTACGACAATCTGCGTCTCCCGCTAGACGTTCAACTGCGATCGGAAGGCGGCGACGGGCTGAAGACGGTGACGGTCGATGTCGAGGAAGCGAGCGCCGATTTCAACATCGAATCAGACGGCAAGCCGATCGAGGTCATCGTCGACCCGAATTACAAACTGCTCCGCATCTCGGATGAACTTCGCATTTCGGCGATCGCGCGGCGCGGCATTGAACAGTTCAAGGAAGGCAACTATGCCGAGGCCCAGCAGCAGTTCGAGGCGGCGCTCAAGCTCGACCGTTCGAACGCCTGGATCTACTACCATCTCGGACTGCTGTTTCTCGAGCAACGGAACTATGATCTGGCGATCGACAATTTCAAGGCGGTCGAAGCGCTTGGCGTGGCTGGCGACGCGCGGCCCGCTTGGCTCCACGTCTGGGCGTTGATCAAGAAGGGCAACGCGTACGACGCGAAGGGCGACCGCACCCGCGCTCTCGATGCCTACAACAAAGGGGCGGCGCTCGGCGACAACTACGACAACGCGCAGGAGGTCATAAAGCGCTACCAGGAAACGCCTTACGATCCCAAGGAGAAGACCTCGACAACGGTCGAAGAATAGTCCTTGAAATGCCGCGCCTCCGATGCCGCCCGGGTCCAGAATCCGGGCGGCATCGTTTTATCCCACACGAACGTGGCGATTTGTTAGCCCGCGGTTTTTCGATTTCGCAATCTGTCGCGGTCTACCAGGGCTTAGCCAATCACGGTCGCAGCGATTTCCCGCAACTCGCGCTTTTCGGGAAACGCCGTCGCCCTCAGCAATCCGCTTGCATTCTAGGCTCCGGAGCGATCGCTCCCGCGATCGGGCCCCCTTACTTCGTGCGGGGTTCCGCATTTGT
>CAZARD010000003.1:28641-59917 GCA_964487505.1 uncultured Blastocatellaceae bacterium
GAGCGATCGCTCCCGCGATCGGGCCCCCTTACTTCGTGCGGGGTTCCGCATTTGTGCAAAAAATGGCGCGCCCCGGAGGACGCGCCTTGCGATTGGACGATTCGTTCAAACTAGAAGTTCAACCGAAGCGCGAACTGGAGTTGCCGGTTGGTGCCGAGGCCGACCGTGCGTCCGACCGTGCCGTTGATCACTCCGAACTGGCCGACGTTGCTTTCCGAGAACGGGGTTCCCGGCTGGAACGATGTCGACCCGCTCGAGAGCAGGTTCGGCAGCGTTGCCGGCGGATTCGCAAAGTTCGCACGGTTCAGCAGATTGTAGAACTCGGTCCGGAAGACGATGTTGACCCGCTCGTTGACGTCGAAACGCTTCTGAAGCGTCAGATCGAACTGGTGGAACTGCGGACCCTTGAGCGCGTTGCGGGCCAGGTTCCCGTACGTTCCGGGAGCCGGCATCGAGAATGCCGCCGGATTCAGATACCGCAGCCCGTTTGAGAGCGTCAGGAACGGATCGACTCCCGCGATCAGGTTAGGTCTCCGCGTGTTGCGCGAGGCGTTGCCGCCCGGCGTGTTGAGCGCGATCACGAAACCCGCCGGGAGCGGAGCCGTCGTGCTGATCGTGCTCGGCTGCGCGATGACGAATCCCTGCGGAACCGTCGCCGAACCGAGAGTGCATCCGCCCGACTGGGAGCAGATCGCGACAGTATCCGGACGCGTGATCCTAACGTCGAGCGGCGTGCCGGACCGGCCGTTGTAAACGCCGCCGACCTGCCAGCCGCCGAAGAAAAGATCGGCGATTCCGTTGAGGCCGAACCTCCGGCCCTTTCCGATCGGCAGTTCGTACAGCGCCGTGAAATTGATGCTGTGACGAACGTCGAACGTGTTGTTCCCGAATTCCTCCGCAAAACTGTAAGGATTCTGCGCCGTGTTCGCCTCGTTCGAACCCTGCGTGTTGCCGTACGATTTACCGAACTGATACTGCGCGTTCAGCGTCAGGCCCGAAGTGAATCGGCGGTTCAATTGGATCTGAAGCGCGTCATAACGATCGCGGCCGCCGCTGGTCTTGTAGTCCATCTCGCCGTAGGGTTGCAACACTGATGTCGGGCTCGCAATGACATTGCCGTTCGCATCGAGCGTTTTCCCGACGATATCGAACTCGCGGATCACGGTGACGCCGACGATCTGTCCGGGACAAGCGCCGTTGACCGGGGCGACGCTGCACCGGTTGACGACGCCGACGCCGGTCGGCAAAGCGCTGCCGTTCTGGATGACCGTCGATCCCGGCAATATCCGGTTCGTTACACTGCGGAGAAACAGGTTCCGTCCCTGGCTGCCGACGTATGCGACCGTCAGGACGGTGCTCCCTGGAAGTTCCTGCTGGACCGAGAAACCGTACTGTCCGACACGCTCCGGAACGACGTAGCCGTTGATGTCGTAAACACGCGGCGTGAACCGCGATTGGATCACGCTCGTGTTCGAAACCGTCGCGCCGGTCGTCGCCGACAGGCCCGACGCGATCGTCTGCGTGCTGCGGAAGACGTTCGATTCGATGGGCTGGATCAGATCCTCATATTGGCCCGGTCCGTAGTAGATCCCGCCTCCGACACGGAATGTGGTTTTGCCGCCGAGTTTTTCCGGCGTCCACGTCAGACCGAGCCGAGGCCCGAAGTTTTTCTTCGAAGCGACGTAGTAGTTCGTGTCCGACGGCATCAGACGGCCGTTGGCGGCATCGACCACGACCGCCCGGTCATTCGCTTCCTTGTTGACCGAAAAGTACTCGTAGCGAAGACCATAGCTGAGCACCAGGTTCTGGCGGATGCGCCATTCGTCCTGGGCATAACCGATGACGTAGAACTGTTTGCCCTGGCTCAATCCGCCGGTCGGACGACTAATGGTCGAGACCGGATCGGTCGCGATCCGGAAATCGCCCGATGCCGAAAGATCGCCGATAAAGGCCGCGGTAACGTTCTGGTTGAGGGCAAAGTCCCTGATGTTCCCGTAACTGTAGACCGTGCCGCCCAACTGATCGAACTTGACCGAAAGCGATCTGACTTCGACTCCGAACTTGAAGCTGTGGTTTCCGCGTGTCCAGCTCAGGTTGTCGATGAACGACAGGCTCATCGGCCGGACGGGCTGCGCGCGTCCGTTTCCGGCCGAAGACTGCCGGGTCAGGCCGCCGGGCTCCGAGAAACCGGTCGGCGCGCCGCCGTTGATACCGGGACTGACAATGTTGCCCGTCAGGCGAAGCGCGACGCTCGAAAGATCGATGCCGTTAAGCCCCGAAACGTTGGGAACGACCGTCAGAAGATCTGTCGGTGCGCGATTGAGGCCGAATTTCGACTCGTTGATGATCGACGATCCGTAGATCTGGTTAACCGAGAAGACGAAGTTGTCGGGTCGCTGCTTGGCGTTGATGAAGCGCCCGCTGGCACCGTCGGGCGACAGCAGCTCGCCGGTGTTTATCTGATAGCGGCCGAAGAGCGAGATCCTATCGTTGAATTTGTAATCGACGCGCGCGCTGAAGGCATCCTCGTCGAGTTTGGCCGTCCGGTTCGCCTGGATCAGCTGCGCCGAATTGGTCAGCCCGCCGGTGCTGAAAAGTGCTCCGGTGCCGATCGGAAAGGAATTGATGATCCCGGTCGCACGCAACGCGTCGATCCGCGCCTGGGCAGCCGTTGCATCGGTCGTCGCAATGCCGAGCGCGGCCCGCGCCGCCTCACCGCGCGGATCGGCAGTGCCCCAGAAGTTGACGAAGTCGCGAACGTAGAAAGACGGCGTCGATTCGATGACGTTGAATCCGGCGCGCTGGCGAAGGCCTTCGAAGCTTCCGAAAAAGAAGAGCTTGTTCTTTAAGATCGGTCCGCCAAAACTGCCGCCGAACTGGTTCAGACGCAACGGCGATTTCTGCGCGCCGTCGAAGAAGTTCCGGGCATCAAGGGCATCGTTGCGGAAATAATGAAAGACCGAGCCCTTGAACTCATTGCTTCCCGATTTTCCGACGACACTGATCTGACCGCCCGTGCCGGTTCCGTACTCGGCGGGATAATTGGAGGAGTCGACGCGGAACTCCTGGATATTCTCGAGCGAGGTCTGGAGCCGGAACTGCGAACCCTGGACCGTGACGTATCCGGGCGAGGAATCGAAGATCGCCGTCGCCTCGATGCCGTCCAGTTTCGTCTGGTTCTGCTGATTGGCCCGGCCGTTGAAACGAAGTTCGTTGAAGTTGCCGGAACCGGTGTTTGTCGCTCCGGGCGCGTTCAGGTAAAGCTGCGCGTAGTTGCGGCCGTTGACCGGCAGTTCCGCGACCTCGCGCGCCGAGATGTTCGATCCGAGACGGTTCGAACTCGGATCGATCGCCGCCGGCTCGGTATCACCTGAAACGACATCGACGACGGCCGAAACATCGCCCGGCTCGAGCGCGATCGTCAGCTCGCGGGCCTGTCCGACGCCGAGTTCAAAGTTCTTGATCTGCGCGGTTTTGAAACCGTCACGGCTCGCGGTGATCGTGTAAGTCGCCGGAGTGAACTCCGTGACCGAAAATGAACCGTCTGCGCCGGTCAGGACCGTCCGTGTGGCCCCTGATTCGTTTGATACGACCTTCACCGACGCGCCCGCGATCGCGGCCCCGTTGAGGTCCGAAACGACCCCGTTGATCCTTCCGCCGGTTTGTGCGTTTGCCGATGAGAAGAAAGCGACGATGATCGCCAATGCCAGAAATCCGAAAACTGATCTCATATGTGATTCCTCTGTTTGATAAATAGAGAACGGCGTCTCCCAAAATCGGAGCCCGTCATTTGTTTTGATTGAAAATTGGTTGCCTGCAATCGTTAGGATAGGCAGGGAAGGTTAAACCGGAGTGAATTCGTTGTTAACGAATGGTTAAATCTCGGCCGTGAGTTTTTCGAAATCCGCCGGGCGGTCGATGTCGAATGCAGCCTCGGGGACCGGGATCGACCGCGTCCTTTCCGGATGGGCAAGTATCAGGCTTTTGGCGCCTTCTGTCGGCCCGATCGCCAGCAATTCACCAAAGAACGGGCGCGTAAACACGGCCGGAACCCCGACCGTCCCGCCGTATTCCGCCGCCGCGATTCGGTCGGTGCCGGCCGCATCGATCAACGTGTTCATCGATTCCGTCACCACAAAAGGCTGGTCGGCGAGCGTGATCGCGATCGCCCGGAGGTGCGGGATTCCTTTGACCGCGTCATCGGCCGCGAATCTGATAGATGATCCGATTCCGAGTGCCCATCGATCGTTGACAACGACACGGACCGGAAGATCGTTGATCTCGGGAAGAATCCGTCCGACGTTCGCGCCGAGGACGACCGTAACGTGCGTGGCGTTCGACGCAAGCGCGGTCTCGGTCGCGCGGCGGATCAGCGATCGGCCGTTAAACTTCAGAAGCTGTTTGGGAAAATACCCGTAGCGGCTGGATTCGCCGGCGGCGAGGACGAGAATGCAGGTCGGATGTCGGATCGGCGACCGATTGTCCTGAATGTCCTGAGAAACCATTTTCCGCAATTCCCCGGTCGAGGTCAGCCACGGCGATCCCGCAGGAATCCGCCCTCGCGTTTCCGCAGAACGGTCTGGATCTCGGCGACGATCGCGAGCGCGATCTCTTCCGGTGATTCCGAACCGATATCGAGGCCGACCGGTCCGAAGAGATTGGGCGGCCATTCACGACCGATCTCGGCGAGAAGTTTCTCCGTCCGTTTGCGCGGGCCGAGCGCGCCGATATATGCCGCGTCGGTCGAAAGCAGAAACGACTGGATCAGCTTGTCCTTCTCGTAATTGTGCGTCATCACGACCGCCACGGAACGCGAGTCGATGGACAGATTGCCGGCGTATTTCTCGGGTGCGAGGACGCGCACCGAGTCGGCCTCCGGAAATCGCTCGCGGGTCGCGAACGCGGCCCGATGGTCGACGACGGTGACCTGCCAGCCAAGCGTCTTCGCGATCGCATAAACCGGGATTGCGTCCGTCCCTGCGCCGAAGATCGTCAGCGAAACCGGCGCCTCGATGATCTCGAAGAAGGTGTCACCGTCCATCCCCGAACGCGTCATCCCGGTTTCAGGCGCGTAGTCCCGTACGCCGCCGAACTCGCCGTCGATGAAAACCGACGAAACAAAACTCTCGCGCCGTTCCCGCGCCGACCTCAGACGATCGAAAAAGTCGCGGTCGAATGGTTCGAACAGGATCCGGATCACGCCCCGGCATCCCATATTGAGCGAGAAGACCGAATCTTCGTGCTTGGTCGTGTCGTAGACGATGACCTGCGCGCGGCCCGATTCCGCGACCTGCTTCGCGCGCTCGAGCGCGTCGGCTTCGAGGCATCCGCCCGACACCGTTCCGACGGCATCGCCGTTCCCGCGGATGAGCATCTTTGCGCCGGCTCCGCGATACGCCGATCCCTGAACATCGATAACGGTCGCCACGACCGCTTTTTCGTCGGGACCGAGCACGGGAATCGTCTTCAGGATCAGTTCGATCTCTTTCATTCAATACAAACCAATAGTTGAGATGATAACGCCGTCTCCGGGTTCGATCACAACAATTTATCAAGCGTGATCGGCAGATCGCGGACGCGCTTGCCGGTCGCGTGAAAGATTGCGTTCGCGATCGCCGCCGGGATCCCGACAAGGCACAGTTCGCCCATCCCCTTGACGCCGAGCGGGTTGACGATCGTGTCCTCTTCTTCGACGAATGCCGTTTCGACCTCGTGAACGTCGGCGTTGACCGGTATGTGATACGTCGCGAAGTTGGTCGTCATCATCCGTCCGTACCGGTGATCGATAGCCGTCTCTTCCTGAAGCGCCATCCCGATCCCCCAGACAACCCCGCCCATCTCCTGCGAGTGTGACGTTTTCGGATTCATGATCCGGCCGACGGCCGTGGCTTCGACGACGCGCGTGACTTTCACGATCCCGAGGTCCTCATCGACCTTGACCTCGACGAACTGCGCGCCGTGGGCTTGGGTCGTGTATTTCTGCCGTTCGGCTCCGGGCCTCGAAGTGAAGGTTTCGACGATCTCGGTCATCGAATTGCGTTTCATCAGATCGCCGATCGAAACGCGCTTCGTCGGATCCGACTTCAGGCTCAGAAAACCGTCGGTCATCACGATATCGTCGATCTTCGCGCCGGCGACCGGCGATCCCGCTTCTTTTTGCGCGGCCTCGACGAGTTTCTGCTTGATCGCCATCGCGGCGCCATGCGCGGCGGTTCCGATCGACGCCGTCGTGAACGATCCGCCCTGCACCGGCGCCGGCGGAAGATCGGAATCGCCGAGATCGAACTTGACCTTGTCGGCGGCGATGCCTAGATACTCGGCGGCAATCATCGTGATCACGGTGTAAGTTCCCGGTCCGATGTCGGCGGCGGCGCTCGTGACGTGGGCCGAACCGTTCGCGGACAACTTGATGCGCACCGTCGCCGGGATCTGGAACGCCCCCCAGATGCCGGTCGCGACGCCCCAGCCGACGAGCCACTTGCCGTCGCGCATCGACCGCGGCTCGAGCTTGCGTTTTGACCAGCCGAACTTCGCCGCGCCCTGTTTGAAAGCCTCCCGAAGCGCCTTGCTCGAGAACGGCTTGCCCGTTTCGGGATCTTTTTCGGCGTAGTTGATGAGTCGGAATTCGACCGGATCGATCTTCAGCTCGTATGCCAGTTCGTCGATCGCCGACTCGAGCGCGAACGCGCCCGAAACCATTCCCGGCGCGCGCATCCAGGTCGGCGTCGGAAGATCTGTCCGGGCGAGTTTGTACGGCGTGTCGTAGTTCGGGCATTCGTACAATGTGCGCCCGAATCCGTTCGGGCTTTCATTGAAATTCTCGAATGTCGAGGTATTGCCGATCGCCTCGTGAATGATCGAACTCAGTTTGCCGTTCCGGTCGGCCCCGATCTGCACTTTCTGCCAGGTGAACGGCCGGTAGCCGTGACCCGTGAACATCTGGCGCCGCGTGTAGTTGACCTTCACCGGACGCTTGAGTTCGCGCGCGGCCGATGCCGCGAGAAACGTGTAGTAATGCGGATTCAGGGCCGCCCCGAAGGCGCCGCCGACGAACGGCGAGATGACGCGGACATTCTCAGGCTTGATCCCGAAGCATTGCGCCAGATGGCTTTGGACATCCTTGACGCCCTGCGTCTTGGTGAACATCGTCAGCTTGTCGCCCTCCCAAAGCGCGATGCCGCCGTGCGGTTCCATCGGGTTGTGATGTTCGATCGGGATCGTGTACACGGCTTCCACCCGGACGGCCGAGTTCTTGAACGCCGCGGCTGCGTCACCGCGCATCTTCGGCCCGCGCTGATCGACGGTCGGCGCCTTTGCGGTTTCGGTCTGCGCGCCCTGCTCTTCGTAGGTGGCCTTCACGAGCCGCGCCGCGAAACGCGCCTGTTCGAACGATTCGGCGACGACGAAAGCGATCGGCTGATCGCTGAAAACGATCTTGTCCGACTGAAGCGCGAAGAAGTCGGGGTCCTTCGATTGCGTCTTCGGCGCGTTCAGATGCGTGAAGATCTTGATCACGCCGGGCTGTTTTTCAGCCTCGGCAGTATCGATCGACACGATCCGGCCCTTGGCTATCCGGCTTTGCGCGATGAATCCGTAAGCGACGTTCTTGACGTCGAACTCCGAGGCATATTTCGCCTGTCCGGTGACCTTCGCGACGCCGTCAACGCGGCTCATTTCCTTCCCGATATATCTCATGGCATTTGGGGTTCTGAACCTGGGATTTCTGAATTGCGTCTTAAGTTGACGCGCGCCTCATTTCCCGGCCAAAGCTTTTTCGAGCGCGCGGACCATCGCCCGTTTGCTCAGTTCGATCTTGTATGCGTTGTGTTCAAGCGCCTTCGCGTTCTTCATCTCGGCCTCGGCGGCGAGCTTGAAATTCTCGCGCGTCGCCTGTTTTCCGGCAAGAAACTTCTCGGCCTCGAGCGCGCGCCAGGGTTTGTTGGCGACCCCGCCGAGCGCGATCCGCGCCTGTTTGATCTTCTTGCCCGCCATCTCAAGGCCCGCCGCGACCGAAACGAGCGCGAACGAGTAGCTCGCGCGATCTCGGACCTTCAGATAGTAGGAATTGGACGCGAACTTGTTCTTCGGGAGATCGATCGACGTGATCAGCTCGCCGTGTTCGAGCGATTTGTCATTATGGGGAGCGTCGCCCGGCAGACGATGAAGATCGGCGAACGGGATCGTCCGCGTCTTCCCGTCGACCGTACGGATGTTGACCTTAGCCTCGAGCGCCGCCAACGCGACGGCCATATCTGACGGATTGACCGCGACGCAGTTCTCGGACCAACCGAGGATCGCGTAGGTCCGGTTGAGTCCGCCGATCGCGCTGCATCCCGAGCCCGGTTCGCGGCGGTTGCAGGGAACGGCGATGTCGTAGAAATAGAGGCACCGGACCTGCTGCATCACGTTGCCGCCGTTCGTCGCCATATTCCGGATCTGCTCGGACGCGCCGGCAAGTATCGCCCTCGACAACATCGGATAATTCTCACGGACCAGCGGATGGTTCGCCGTTTCCGTATTCGTTGCGAGCGCCCCGAGCGAAACGCCGGCCGGGGTCGAACGGATCTCTTTGAGTTTGAGCGGGCTGATATCTACGAGCTCGTCAGGCCGCGCGATGTCTTCCTTCATCAGATCGACGATATTCGTTCCTCCGGAAAGAAATCGCGCGTTCTTATTCGCCGCAACCGATCTGACCGCGACATCGGCTTCTGTCGCGCGCGTGAACTTAAACGGACGCATCTGACTTGTCCTCCTCCGTGAATTCCCAAGTCTGCGCGATCGGTTCGCCCGTGTGGACCTCGCGGATCGCCTTGACGATGTTCGGGTACGCGCCGCATCGGCAGAGATTTCCGGACATTCGTTCGCGAATCTCGTCGTCGCTCAATTTCAATGGCTTCGCGGCGCCGCCGACATTCTCGGTCAAATAGCTCAATCGCCCCTGCTTTGCCTCGTCGAGCATCGCGACGGCCGAGCAGATCTGTCCCGGCGTGCAATAGCCGCACTGGAATCCGTCGTGTTTGATAAACGCTGCCTGGAGCGGATGCAGTTTCTCGCCATTCGCCAGGCCCTCTATCGTCGTCACGGTCTTGCCCTCGCAGGTCGCGGCCAGCGTCAGGCACGAAAGCACGCGGTTGCCGTCGACGATGACCGTGCACGCGCCGCATTGCCCGTGATCGCATCCCTTCTTCGATCCGGTCAACCCGAGCTTCTCGCGCAAGGCGTCGAGCAGCGTGACGCGCGAATCGAGAGTCAACGATCGGCCCGCGCCGTTGACGCTGAACTTGACCGCCACGGCATTCTCCTCCGCGACCGGAGCGAAAAGCGCGTCCTCCGGGATCTCAAAATTAGCCAGGATCTCCTGTTCGGCGAGGATCTGCGCCGCAAGAACGCCGATCGTGGTCGCCGAGACCTTTCCGAGAAACTTGCGCCGGGACTCGCCGAGTTCGCCGAGCAGCGCCCGTTCATCGTCCGAAAGCCCCGAGTCACCGGGATTCTCAACCTTTTCCGTCATTTCAGCTCCGTTGTTCCGATCCGAGGCAAAGCTCGGGTATGAATGATTCTCGTCAGAGTAAGACTCTACCAGAATGACCGTTTTTTCGAAAACAATTTCCGGGATATCGCAGGTGTATGCCCGTCGGCAGCATCAGAATTCCAATATCGCGTGGTATATTGGCAATAGCGACAACTTCTGCTTCCCGGAGTAACCGACAATGCGACGCCTTAAGTTCTTGATCACTGTTTCATTCTTTGCTTTTGCCTTTGTCTTTTTCGCCAACCGGCACGTGACGCCTGTCGCGACCGGCCAGGTCACGCTTGCGGCACCGACCGGTGTCGTCGCGTCCGACAATATGTACGCCGACAAGGTCGGTTTGCACTGGGACACGATCCGTAGCGCGACGTTGTACCGCATCTATCGGAACACGGTCAATGATTCCGGTTCCGCAACCGATATCGGAACGACCGCTTCCAATTACTTTTTCGATCTGACCCCCAATGCGGGGCAGACCTATTATTATTGGATCAAGGCTGAAAACGGGCCGAACGCGAGCCCGTTCAGCGCGCCCGACGCCGGAACGCGCGCGGTCGGAGGATTCTCCGGGGGGCTGTTCCCACCGCTTGACCCGCCGGCGATCCCGGCCCAGAATCCGGCGACGGCGGCCAAGGCTTATCTCGGCAAGGCCCTTTTTTGGGACGAACAGATGTCCTCGACAAAGACGGTTTCGTGCGGGACCTGTCACCGCGCCGGCGCCGGCGGCTCCGATCCGCGGACGATCTTCGGCGACAGCCGATCGAGAAATCCCGGATTCGACAACATTTTCAATACCGCCGACGATCCGTTCGGCTCGCCCGGCGTGCCGCAAAACAATGCCGACGGGACATACGTTCTCAACAACTTCTTCAAGTTCAACGAGCAGGTCACGGGCCGCAAGTCACCGTCTTATCTGAACGCCGGCTATTCGCCGAACGGGATCTTCTGGGACGGCCGCGCGACGAACGAATTCCGCGATCCGTTGACGAACGCCGTCGTCATTCCGACGGGCGGCGCGCTTGAAAGCCAGGTCCTCGGGCCGCCGCTTTCTTCGGCCGAGATGGCGCACGGCGGCCGCAACTGGACTCAGGTCGCGGCGCGCATCGCGGCATCGAGGCCGCTCGTGCTGGCGACCAATATTCCGCCGGCGCTCGCGACGTGGATAAACGGACGGACGTACCCGCAGCTCTTCGAGGAGGTTTACGGAACGCCGGAAGTGACTCCGGTACGGATCGCAATGGCGATCGCGACGCACGAGCGGATCCTGTTCTCGGACCAAACGCCGCTCGACCGCGATTCTGCGAACATCGAGGTTCTGACGAACCAGGAAGAGTTGGGCAAGAGCCTGTTCGTCAACCTCCAGTGCTTCGTTTGTCACTCCGACGCGCTGATGTCCGACCAGCAATTTCACAATATCGGCGTCCGGCCGGTTCAGGAGGATCTCGGCCGCGGCGCGATCAGCGGAAATCCGGCCGACAACGGCGCTTTCCGCACGCCGACGCTGCGTAACATCGAACTGCGCGGGCCGTATATGCACAACGGGCGGTTCGCGACGCTCGAGGATGTCGTCGAGTTCTACAATCGCGGCGGCGACCACGATGCGCCCAACATCGACCGCGCGCTGATCAGACCGCTGAACCTGACTCCGGATCAGAAGGCGGCGCTCGTCGCGTTTATGAAACGGCCGCTGACGGACGTTCGCGTCCGCGACGAATTGCCGCCGTTCGACCGGCCGTCACTTTATGCCGATTCAAACAGGGTTCCAGTCGTCTCCGGAATAGGCCGTCCCGGATCGGGAGCGATCACTCCGAAGGTGACGGCAATCGAGCCGCCGCTTGTCGGGAATCCGAGTTTCACGGTCGCTGTTTTGGACTCGCTCGGCGGCGCGCAGGCGACGCTCGTCATTGATTCCGCCGATCCCGGCGTCGGCGCGTCGATCCCGGCGGCGGGCTCGTTCGCCCGGCGGGTCATCGGTCTTCAAGGCTCCGGCAACGGCAACGGTTGGGGTTCGGTCAGCCTTTCGATCCCGAATCAGCAGTCGCTTGTCGGCCAAACGTTCTACGGGCGCTGGTATGTCAACGATCCCGGCGCGGCGAACGGATTTTCGGTCTCTCAGGTTTTCAGTTTCACGGTCTTCGGCACGGCATTCGTCAACCCGGCTGTAATCGCCGATTTCGACGGCGACCGGAAGACCGACATCTCGATCTTTCGACCGTCGAACGGTCAGTGGTGGCTGAACCGTTCGTCGCTCGGAACGATCGCGCATACGTTCGGAAATTCGGCCGACAAGATCGCGCCGGCGGATTTCACAGGCGACGGCGTGGTCGATGTTGCGATATTCAGGCCGTCGACCGGATCCTGGTTCGTGCTTAGAAGCGAGAACTTTTCGTTCTACTCGTTCCCGTTCGGGGCCGCGAACGACATTCCGGCTCCCGGCGATTTTGACGCCGACGGCAAGGCCGACGCGGCCGTTTTCCGGCCGTCGAACGCGACCTGGTACATTCAGAGGTCGTCTGACAACGGCGTCACGATCCAACAGTTCGGCGCAAACGGCGACATCCCGCAGGTCGGCGACTATGACGGCGACGGACGTGCCGATCCGGCGATCTTCCGTCCGTCGAACGGCCAATGGTGGCTGAACCGTTCGACGTCCGGCGTCATCGCCGCGACGTTCGGAATCTCGACCGACAAACCCACGGCGCGCGACTTCACGGGCGACGGCAGGACCGACGTCGCGTTCTGGAGGCCTTCGACGGGAGAATGGTTCGTGCTTCGGTCCGAGGACTACTCGTTCTATGCAGTGCCGTTCGGCGTCTCGACCGATATCCCGGCCGCCGGCGATTTCGATGGCGACGGTCGCGCCGACACGGCCGTTTTCCGTCCCGCTTCGGGAACGTGGTACGTCAACCGATCGACCCAGGGCCTTCTGATCCAGAATTTCGGCGCTTCGACCGACGTTCCGGTACCGGGCGGCAACCAGTAGCGAAATGGATCTACTAAACGACGGGCGTTGAACCTATTTCGCGCGGGTTTTTGGCCACGATCAGGTTCACCGCTCCGAACGCTTTTATTCGAAGATCGACGATATCGAAACCGGCGGATCTGACAAGGTCCGCCGTTCGTCTGTTGAAACAATCTTCGATGAGCGCCATTGAGACAATATTGAACGCGTCGAACGCATATCCGAGAACTCCGGAAGGCCTGACGTGTTCCAGAAGGACGATCGTACCGCCGGGCCGCACGACGCGTCGCAGTTCGGCAAGCCCGAGCGCGGGATCCCCGACTGAGCAAAAAACCAATGTCGCGAAAGCGGCATCAAACGAATCGGACGGAAACGGAAGCGACTCGACGCTTGCCTGAACCAGACGGATCGTCCCGCTGCGCGAGGCCGCGAGATCGATCATTCCGGCTGCAAATTCCGACGCAACGGCGAGGTCGTGATCGGGATAAAGAGCAAAGTTCGCGCCGGTCCCCGCGCCAACCTCGAGAAGGCGCGAGCCGGGCGGCAGCGCGGCGAGCGCTTCGCGGCGCCATCGGATCAGGAAACGCCGTTCGAGCGGGGCCATCAGGCGGTCGTAGCGTTCGGCAAGCCGGTCGTAAACCATTCGGGTTTAGGTTATTCGGCGTTCGCGTCTTTTTCAATTGCCGTCCGAAGATTTACAATTGTCATCCGAGTTATGCCGAAGAAAGGTTCAGTTCTGATCTGCGACGACGAAGAGATAATGCGCGACGTTCTCGAGACGATCCTCTCAGCCGCCGGGTACAAGGTCGATCTCGCTCGCAACGGGGAGGAAGCGATCGAGGCCTACTCGGAGAAAGCGTACGACGTCGTGCTGATGGACGTCTCGATGCCCGGAATGGGCGGCCTCACGGCGTTGCAGGAGATCATCAAGATCGACGCCGACGCGTATGTGCTGATGATCACCGCATATGCGACCTTCGACACGGCGATCTCGGCGTGGGAAAAAGGCGCCGAAGGCTGCATCCGGAAGCCGTTCCAGAACGAGCAGATCCTGGCGCTCGTCGCGAAAGGGATCAAGGCCCGACGAAAGGAAGAGGAACGTGTAGTCCTGCGACAGGCGATGACTCGGTCGGTCCGGCGCGAAGGATTTATCGGACGATCCGATGTGATGGAAAACGTTTTCCGCCTCGTCGACCGCGTCGGGCCGGCGCGATCGACGGTTCTCATCACGGGCGAGTCCGGAACGGGAAAGGAGTTGGTGGCCAAGGCGATCCACGAGGCAAGCCCGCGCGCGGGCCGGCAGTTCGTCGTCGTAAATTGCTCGAACATTCCGTCCGAGTTGCTTGAATCCGAACTCTTCGGTCATACGAAAGGAGCGTTTACCGGCGCGGTCGCGGCGAAAAAGGGACTTTTCGAGGTCGCCGATGGCGGATCGATATTCCTCGACGAGATCGGCGATCTTCGCCCGGAGACTCAAGTCCGCCTGCTGCGCGTGATCCAGGAGCGCGAATTCACCCCGCTCGGTGACACGACGCCGTTGAAGGTCGACGTCCGGATCATCGCCGCGACCAATGTCGACCTCAAGGAGGCGGTCAAGAACGGAACCTTTCGCGAGGATCTCTATTATCGTTTGTCGGTCGTCCCGATCGAACTTCCGCCGCTTCGCGAACGCCGGGACGACATTTTGCCGTTGACGCAGTTCTTTATCCGCAAATACAACGACGAGAACGCGCGTTCGATCAGTGAAAACCTTTCGCCCGAAGTGCTCTCGCTCCTCGAGGGCTATCATTTTCCCGGAAACGTCCGCGAGCTCGAGAACATCATCGAACGCGCCGTCGTGATCGCGCCGACCGACGAGATCACGATCGATTGTCTGCGGCCTGAAGTCCGCGACCCCGAGCTCGCGATGGAGATGATGCGCGATACCGAAGGGTCATCGGCGGACATCGACATCTCGCGGGGCGTGAACTTCTACGACGAGGTGAAACGATTCGAGATCGACCTTATCCGGCGCGCTCTCGAGCAGACCGGCGGTCACCAGAGCCGCGCGGCCCGGCTTCTCGGATTGAACGCCACGACTCTGAATTCGAAGATCAAGACCTATAACATCCAGGTTCGCTTCTGACCTTCTCGCAAAAAATTCAATTTTTCATATTTTCATCCGAAGTCGAAGAAAGAAGGGAGATTGAACGGCAGCGCCGAATAGTCGTCATTGAGTATTGGTACTCCTTATCTGCCAATAAATACAGGCATTAATTACTTTTTTGTAAAGATTGTGCCGGCCACATTTGCTTTGGTACGTTGGTTGCCTTAAAAACCGTGGTTTATCAAACTTCAAAGTAATCGAGCGAAGTCAGAGTTATTCAAAACTACATTTCGGCGACGTAGGTTATTTTAGGGAAAACAAAAACAAGGAGTAGGTATGAAAAGAACATTTCTCTTGGTAATTGCATTCCTTGCCCTTTCTGTCAGCATGATCGCGCAGACGGTCTCCGGCAGACTCGTCGGTACCATCAGCGGTCCGGATGGCGTCCTTCCGGGCGCGACGGTCGTGGTCACCGACGACAAAACGGGCAAAGAATACACCGTTACCACTGATTCGCAGGGCGGATTCGTCGTTCCCCAGTTGAACTCGGGAACGTACACCGTCAAAACGACGGCGACGGGCTTCAAAACAAGCGTCGTCAAGAACGTCATCATCAACGTTGCGCAGGACACTTCGATCGCGACGACGCTTGAGGTTGGTGACGTTTCGGCGACCGTCACGGTCACGAGCGGTGAGGATCTCGTCAACTCGACGAATGCCGAGCTCAACCGGACGATCAACGAGCGCCAGATCAAGGAGCTTCCGCTGAACGGACGTAATCCGCTGCAGCTCATCCTTCTTCAGGCCGGCGCCTCGTCGAACCCGAGCCAGAACACGACGATCAACGGTTTCCGTACGTCGTCGACCAACATCATCCAGGACGGCGTCAATGTCCAGGACAACTTCATCCGCTCGAACGCGACGGACTTCAGCCCGGGCCGCGCTTCGGTGGGTAACGTCGAGCAGTTCACGATCACGACGCAGGCCGGTGCCGACCGCGGTTTCGGCGGTCCGCAGGTCGAACTCGTGACTCCGCGTGGCCAGAACACGTTTCGTGGTGAAGCATTCATCTTCAACCGCAACTCCGAGTTCGCGGCGAACAGCTTCTTCAACAACGCGGCCGGTAACCTGACGGCAACGTCGCCCCGCGTTCTCGCGGGCCTCGCGAGTGTCGGTGACGATGTCGCTCCGCGTCCGTTCCTGAACCGGAACCAGTTCGGCGGCAGCATCAGCGGCCCGATCGTCAAGAACAGGCTGTTCTTCTTCGGTTACTACGAAGGCCTTCGTCTCCGGACACAGGTTGCCAAGGTGACGACGACCCTGACGGCAGCTGCGAAGGCGGGTATCCTGACTTACATCGACAATGGCGGTGTGACGCGTCAGGTCAACGTTTTCACGCTTCCGAACACCGGAACGAACATCCCGACCGGGATCAATTCGATCGTTGCGACGCGTTTCCTGAACCGTCTTCCGGTCGGCAACACGACCGAGGCCGGCGACGGTCTGAACACGACCGGCTATCGCTTCAACCAGGCATCGAACACGGACCGCGACCAGTACACGTTCCGCATCGACTACCAGTTGAACGACAACAACAACATCAACGGTATCTACGACCGTTCGAAGGAAAACAATCTCCGCTCGGACATCGACGGTTCGTTCAACACGATCCCGGCAGTGGTCCAGCCGGCGATCAACGATCGCGTTTCGCTTTCGTGGACGACCACTCCGTGGGCGAGCTTCACGAACCAGCTGCGCGGCGGTTTCCTGTTCAGCAAGCCTGACTTCATCCGTGAAGAAGCGACCCCGGCGCAGTTCATCGCTCCGACGCTGATCACGAACCCGGAAGTCACCTTCCTGAATCAGGGCCGCAAGACCGACAACTATAACCTGTCGAACACGTCGGACTATCTCTGGAAGAACCATTCGTTCCGTTTCGGCTTCCAGTTCCAGCGTGTCGCCATCAATGCCTACAATGACGCGGGTATCGTTCCGACCTATTCGATCGGCACCAACGTCAACACTCCGGCGACCCCGGCGGTCGGCAATGCCGCTTACATCGGCGGTATCAGCGCGGCGCAGCGCAACACCGGCAACTCGCTCTTCGCGCTCCTCGGCGGCATCATCGGCAGCGGTTCGCAGAGCTTCAACGTCACGTCGCAGACCTCGGGCTTCGTTCCGGGAGCGACTCAGCGCCGCCAGTTCGGAATGGACACGCTTGCCTTTTTCGGACAGGATTCGTGGCGCGTTAAGCCGAACTTCACGATGACGCTTGGTCTCCGCTACGAGATCCATCGCGGTCTGAAATCGAAGAACGGCCTCGCGTTTGAGCCGGTCATCGCTCCGGGACGCAACCCGGTAGATGCCATCCTCGATCCGAACGGATCATACCAGTTCGTCGGCGGCAACGCCGGTAAAGCCGGGCTTTTCTTCAAGGATGACAAGGACAATTTCGCGCCGGTCATCAACGCTTCGTACTCGCCGAACTTCAAGGGCGGCTGGGCGAAGTGGCTCTTCGGTAAGGAAGGCGACAGCGTGTTCCGCGGCGGTTTCCGGTTCAGCTACGTCAATGACGAAGCTGTCCGCGCCCCCGACAACGCGCTGCTCGGCAACCAGGGTCTGAACTTCGGCGCTTCGGCGATCAACACGGGAACCGGCACTACCGCGCTCAATGACCGCGTTGGCGCGGTGACTGCGGTCATTCCCCCGACGTTCGTTGCAAACCGGACGTACGCGCTGAACAATTCGGCGGCGTTCTCGAACTTCGGTACTGTTTTTGCCGTCGATCCGAACATCCAGATCCCGCGCGTCGCGGAATGGAACTTCGGATTCCAGCGTCAGTTCGGCGACTATGCCGTCGAGGTCCGCTACGTCGGAAGTTGGAGCGACAATCTCTGGCGCTCGATTGACTACAACCAGGTCGACATCCGTGACAACGGTTTTGCGGCCGACTTCAATCGTGCCCGTGCGAACCTGCTGGCGTGCCGTGCCGTTGGCGCGAGCTGCACCACTGGCGGCGCATACAACGCGGCGGTACCGGGCAGCGTTCCGCTGACGGTCTTCCCGAACCTCGGAAGCGGCGGTCTGCTCAACAACGCGACCGTCATCAGTTTCCTTGATGGCGGAGTCCCCGGCGAAATGGCGCTTCTCTACATCCAGAACGCGCTGACGGGAACGGTTCGTTTCCTTCCGAACCCGGGCACTGGTGTCGCGAACGTTTTCCAGAACGGAGCGTTTTCGAAGTATCACTCGCTACAGACGGAAGTTCGTCGCCGTTTCTCGAACGGTCTCGAAATGCAGATGAACTATACGTTCGGCAAAACGATCACCGACGGTCAGGGCACGGCCCAGACCCGCGTTGAGGCATTCCTCGACAACAAGCAGAAAGAACTCGACATCGCGCGCGCTGATTTCGATCAGACGCACATCATGAACCTGAACCTGATCTATCAGCTTCCGTTTGGCAAAGGCCAGAAATTCCTTAACAAGGGCGGTTGGCAGAACCAGATCTTCGGCGGATGGCAGATGACGAGCATCATTCGATGGTCGAGCGGCGCTCCGATCACGATCACCGATGCGCGCGGTACGCTCAATCGTACCGGTCGTTCGGGTCGTCAGACGGCGCTGACCAGTCTCTCGAAGTCTGAGTTGAAGAAACTCTTCGGCGTGTTCCGCACCCCGAACGGCGTGTTCTTCATCAATCCGACGGCTGCAGGCCGCAATCCGGACGGCAGTATCAACACCGCCGGCGGCGGTACCGGCCGCGGTTCGAACGGCTTCGGTCAGAACACGTTCACCGGTCAGGTGTTCTTCAGCAACCTGCCGGGCACGACGAGCGGTCTCGAGCGCGCATTCCTGAACGGTCCTTCGACCTTCAACTGGGATGCTTCGCTTGTCAAGAACTTCTCGTTCACGGAAACGATGAAGCTTCAGCTCCGTGCGGAAGCCTTCAACATCCTGAACACGGTCAACTTCGTGCCGGGACAGTTCCTTGACATCAGCAGCACGACCTTTGGCCGCATGTCGTCGACGACGGCGCCGCGCGTCATGCAGTTCGGAGCTCGCTTCCTGTTCTAATTCCTGATTGCGGCGAAAGGCGGCAACGTCCTCGCCAAGACACGGAATAACTGATGATCCGTCGGTCCTCGGACCGGCGGATCTTTTTTGTTTGTTGACGCTGCGAGATTCAAGATATACTTTGCGAAACTGATGTTCGGCGCGCTCACAAACTCGGCCCATCTCTCACTCGCCCCGCTTGGCGCCGGCGACCTGATCGATCGGGCCGTCAGGCTGTACCGGAAGAACTTCTGGACATTCATTTGGATCGCCGCGCCGCCGATCATCGCCGGAACGATCATTTCCGTCATCTGGACCGTCACCGCGCGCGCGCTGTTCACGGTCGATACCGTCAACAATCCCGGCGAGACATTCGTTTTCTACCTTTTCACATACACCGGAAACCTCGTCATCTGGCTTGTCGAGATCGTCGCCGCCCTGACGGTTATGGGCGGAGCGACGCGCGTCTTCGTCAGGCACTTGCTGTTTTCCGAACCGATAACGTTCCGTGAGACATACAAGACGGTGAGAGGGCGGATTCCGGGACTGATCGCGGCGTCACTGGTCATCACCGTGATGCTTGGCGTTTTCGGATTCTTCCTTTTCTATGTCGGCCTGATCCTGGTCTTTATCGCGATCGCGATCGCGGTTGCCGCCTTCAGTTTCTCGCCGTTCGTGGCGACGATCGTGTCCATCGCGCTGACGGTCGCAATCGGCGGGCTGATGGCGTGGGTGTTCTTTCTTCTTGGATCCCGGTTTGCATATGTCCCGCAGGTGATGCTGGTCGAAGGCCAGCCATTGCTTTCGGCGGTCGCCCGGAGCGCGTCGCTTGCGAGCGGGAACGTCCGACGCCTCGCGGCGCTTTTCGTGTTCACGCTTCTCGCGATCTATTCGGCGCTCGCACTTCTATATGTTCCGGTGGCGTGGTACGCCTGGGCGAACGGTGTCGATCTTATGGCGTCGGCGCTCGAGCCCGATCTGGTGCCGGCGTGGTACCAGATCGCGAACCAGTTGATCTGGCAGGCGAGCATGATCCTCTTGCTGCCCGTCTGGATGCTCGGCTTAAGCCTTCTTTACGTCGATGAACGCGTCCGTCACGAGGGCTACGACATCGAGTTGATGGCGGCCCGTCGGCTCGGCGAGATCCCGTCGGTGCCGAAAAACTTCGTCAACCCGCTGCAACCGGCCCTTGCCAATCGTGGCCCGGAACCGAATCCCATTGGAGAGCGGTCCGGTTCGCTGACGACCCTGAATCTGAAATGAAGCGGCTCTCGATTCTTCTGTTGATGGTGGCGTTTGCATCCGTTGTTTCGGGCGCGTCGGTGACCGATTACAAGGCTCACGTCCAAGGACTTCGGAACGAGGTCGCGAACCGCATCGCGGAGATCAGGAGTTCGAACGTCGACGCCGAGGATTGGAACAGGATACGGGAACGGATACGCGGTGCCCTGACGAAGCGCGATCCCAGGTTCGCGCGGATCGAGACGGGCGGATCGGTCGTCGAGATCGACGACCGATGGCTTGGCGAACGTGTCAAGTCGATCGAGAACAGCCCCGAGTCGGCTGAAGCCGCGTTGATCGAGATCGACGAGCGCCTCGCGGCGATCGAATTCGAGATCGGCGCGCTCGAGCGTGCGGCCGTGAAAGAGCGAACGAAGGACCAGGACAAAGAGAAGATCGCCGAGATCCTGCGTCGGGTAGAGTTCCAAAAACCCGAACCGCCGAAAGAAAGCTGGCTCGACAGGCTTCGCAAAGCCATCGAAGATTGGCTTTCCGAGAATTTCCCGAAGGTCGGCCCGCCACGCACCGACTCGAACGGGATGCGAACGACGTCCGTCGTGCTTCAGATCCTGCTATACGCGCTCGTCATCGGCACTGTCGGGTTTATCGTTTACAAGTTTGCGCCTCTCGTCGCCGCGAGGTTTCGCCGCGGCGAACGCGACGAAGACGGGGAACGCGTCATTCTCGGCGAGCGGATCGGCGCTGACCAGGATTCCGGAACGCTGTTCGGCGAGGCCGAACGGCTCGCGCTCGAAGGCGACCTGCGCGGGGCCGTGCGCAGGGGATACGTTGCGATCCTGTGCGAACTCGCCGACCGAAAACTTGTCGGACTGGCGCGTCACAAGACGAACCGCGATTACCTGCGCGATATCAGAAAGCACCGTCCGCTTTTCGACGCGATGCGCGGTTTGACGAACCGCTTCGAGCGCCACTGGTACGGACTTGAGGAAGTGAAGAACGAGGACTGGGAAGAGTTTCGCCGCGAGTATCAGAGCACGCGGTCGGTCAGATCATAAGTGCGACAGAGAATCTTCATATTGCTGGGTCTTCTGCTTTTGATCGCGGTGCTGGTCGCGCTCAATGCCGCCTCGTACACCCAAAAGCAGGCGCTCCTCGACAGCGAGTTCTTTCCGAACCGTTCGACGTACAACCGCGGCCCGACGGGAACCAAAGCGTATTTCGATCTGCTCGTAGAGACGGGCCGAAATCCGGTCAGATGGGCCGAGCCGACCTCCGCGCTCCGCCGGGCCGATGCTCCGTCGACTTTCGTCGTCATCGGCGAACTGCGAAGACCGTTTCAAGACCAGGATTTCCCGCATCTCTTGCGATGGGTCTCGGAGGGTGGAAGGCTCGTCGTCATCGACCGTTCGCCCGACCCGAAGCTTCGGGTGACATCGTCGGACTTCAAGCTCGAACTCCTCGAGACCGGAGAGCGACCGTTCTTCGATACCGATGCCTACGACCAGTCGCAGATGACGATGCGCACCGACGCCGCGAAGTCGCGGTTGCCGTCTACGCTCACGCAATCGGTGAATGCGGTCCAGCCGTCGCGATTCCTCTCGTCGATGACCTTCTCGCGGATCGTTTACGGCGAAGCGTCGACGACCGGATCCGATTACCCCGACGGAACCGAAAGCGATTATCGGCAGCCCACGCCGCGATCAGGCGATGATGAGATCCGTATCGCGCCGAAGATCGAGGCCGAGCCGGAGCTTCCCGAGTCGGCGGAGGCGCTTAACGCTCCGGTCGTTCTCATCGCTAACTCGACATCCAATGTTGTCGTCAAGGTTCCGTACGGCATCGGCGAGATAGTTTTCGTCACCGATCCATACCTTGTATCAAACGCCGGGATCGGCGTCGCCGACAACGCGCTGCTCGGGCTCAATCTCGCCGGATCCGGTCCTGTCGCGTTCGACGAATACCATCAGGGGTTCGGCAAGGGCGACAACCGGTTTCTCGAGTTCTTCGCCGGAACTCCCGTCGTTTCGATGTTCCTGCAGATCGCGCTGCTCGTCGGCCTCGTGTTCCTATCGCAGAGCCGGCGTTTCGCGCGTCCCGTACCGGAGCCCGAACCGGACCGCTTGTCGAAACTCGAGTACGTTTCGGCGATGGCCGAGCTGCAGCAGCGAACGAAGGGGTTCGATCTCGCGATCGAGAACATTTACGGCGAATTCCGGAGGCGGGTCTCGCGGTTGGTCGGCATCGACAATACGACCGCCCGGCGACGCGATTTGGCCGTGCTGATCACGGAACGGTTGCCCGATGAAAGCGCTGACGAGATCGAAGCCGTGCTCAACCGTTGCGATGACATAATGCACGGCGACCGCACCGGATCGCGCGAGGTCCTGCGGCTTGCGTCGCGGATCCGGGAACTCGAACAACGCCTCGGGCTGCAGCGGCGCAAACGCGACCGATCGGACAAGAGATGACCAACGTCGAACTCGCACTTCTTGTGATCCTTTTCTTCCTAACGTCGGTTGTCGGAGTCGTCACGGGAAGCAACTCGCTGGTCACGGTGCCGGTGATGTTCCAGTTCGGCATCGATCCGAGGGTCGCGATCGCGACAAATATGTTCGGGCTGACGTTTATGAGCATCGGCGCGACGATACCGTTCCTGAGGGCCGGAAAGATCGACCGCAAGACGACGGTCCCGCTCGTGCTGATCACGCTGGTCGGCTCGGCGATCGGCGCGCTGCTCGTTTCGCTGATCGCTCCGGTCGGACTTAAACTGATTGTGTCGGTGGCGATGATAGTCGTTACGGCGTTCACGCTTCTGAACCGGAACGCCGGCGTCGTCAAGGCGGAACCGACCGGCACGCGCACGGCCGTCGTCTATCTTCTGACCTTCCTGCTCGGCATCTACGGCGGCCTTTACAGCGGCGGGTATGTCACGATGCTGACGGCGGTCTTTGTCGCTCTGTTCGGGATGACATTTTCCGAATCGGTCGCGACGACGAAGATCATCAACGTTTTTTCATCGGCAATTGCCACTGCGGTCTTTATGTGGCAAGGTTTAGTTGATTATCGGCTCGGCTTCATCCTGGCGGTAACGATGTTCGCCGGCGCCTACATCGGCGCGCATACGGTCACGAAAATGAGCGACGTTTGGCTCAAACGGATCTTCGTCATCGTCGTTCTCGCGCTGGCGCTTAAAACGATTTTTGATTTTGGATTTTAGATTTTGGATTCGTCACCGAATCCGATTGAACTTCGGCGCGACCCGGTCAGCGGCAAATTCGAAATCCCAAATCCAAGATCGGCAATCCCAAATCGAATTATGCTGACTTACACTCCGCAAACGGTTGCGCAGATTCTCAATGAACTCAGAAAGGTCATCGTCGGCCAAGACGAGGCTATCGAGCAGATCCTTGTGGCCTTCCTTGCCGAAGGTCACGCGCTTATCGAAGGCGTTCCGGGAACGGCGAAAACGCTGACAGTGAAGACTTTGGCGCGGATCATCGGCGCGCATTTCTCGCGCATCCAGTTCACGCCGGACCTGATGCCGTCGGATGTCACCGGGACCAACGTTTTCAATATGCAGACATCGCAGTTCAGTCTGCGGCACGGGCCGATCTTCACCGACATACTTCTCGCCGACGAGATCAACAGAACACCTCCGAAGACTCAGGCCGCATTGCTCGAAGCGATGGAAGAACGCCAGGTGACGATCGACGGCGAACGGTTTCAGCTGTCGCCGATCTTCACGGTCCTCGCGACCGAGAATCCGATCGAATACGAGGGTACTTACCCGTTGCCCGAAGCGCAGCTCGATCGTTTCCTGCTGAAGATCCTGATCGATTATCCGCCGGCGGAAGCCGAACTCGAGATCGTCGCCCGCTGGGACCATGGGTTCAATTCGAGGCGGCTTGAGGATGTGGATGTCGAGCCGCTCGGCGACGTTGCGGCGATACAGCATTGCCGCGCCGAGGTCCGGGCGATCAGGCTCGAGCCCGGAGTTCAAAAGTACATCGTCGAGATCGTCCGCAAAACGCGCAGCCATCCGTCGATCCTGTACGGCGCGAGTCCGCGCGCGGCGGTTGCTCTTTTGTTGTGTTCAAAGGCTTTGGCGGCGATCCGCGGGCGCGAGTTCGTGACCCCGGACGACATTCGCGACATAGCCGTACCCGTGATGCGGCACCGTCTCGCGCTGCGTGCCGAAGCCGAACTTGACGGCGCGACGACCGACGCCGTCATCGGGGATGTTATCAAATCGGTCGAGGTTCCGAGGTAAGCGCGGCCTTTCCGGATCCGTGAAGATGAACTCGAGACGTCATTTCCTTCAGCAACTTGCCGCGATCCCTGCGGCGGCGTTGGTTCTTAAGTCGGCATTCGCCGATTCGCCGTCGAGGTTCGATCTGCTGGTCGTCGGCGATTCGCTCGTCTGGGGCCAGGGGCTCGAAGAGAAGGACAAATTCTACACGTTGACAAAGGAATGGCTCGAATCGGAAGCGTTCGGTGCGCGGGTCAACGTCAATCTGAACGTCAAGGCCCACTCGGGCGCGACCATCAAGTTGACGCCGCGAGAAGAAGAGGGACTCCGCAAGGGCGGGCTCAGTGACGAGCGTTACTACTTTTCCGAGGTCAACGTTGGGTACCCGACGATCACAAAACAACTCGACATCGCGCGGCGCGAATACGACTCGCCCGATTCGGTGGGGATGATACTGGTTTCCGCCGGTATCACTGACCTCTCGGTCGCATCGATCCTCGATCCGTTCGGCGACAACAAGAAGTTACGTGCCGACATCGATAGATTCTGCCGCGATTCGATGACGGAGATGCTCGCCCAAGCGGCGAAGCTTTTTCCGAAGGCGCTGATCGGAGTGCTCGGCTATTATCCGATGATATCGCCCAAGACCTCGACCAAGGACCTTTTCAATTTCACGCTTGAGGCGATCTCCTTTCCGCGGCCGTTGAAACCGATCGCGAACAATCTGCTGACCAAGCAGTTCTTCAAGATCATACGTAGCCGCGCGATGAAACGCTCGAAGATATGGTCGGAGCTTTCCGAGCTGCGGCTCCGCGAGGCGGTTGCGGCGGTCAACGCACAGAGCGGATCGACCCGTGCGGTCTTTATCAAAGCGCCGATCAACGAAGACAACACCTACGGTACAAAAGAATCGCTCGTATTCCGGCTATTGAAAAAGGGTCGGGTCGAGGACAGTTTCTATGACCGGCGGCTCACTGAATGCCGTTCGACGCTCGCCGAGATCAAGAAGGCGACGGATCTCAGATACTCTCTGCGGTTCTGCGAAATGGCCGCCGTCGGCCATCCGAACCCTGCCGGATCGCGGGCCTTTGCCGAAGCGATCAAGGCCGCAGTCGGACCGGAGATAGTAAAGCGGCGGAACTGATCGCGATTCGCGCCGCGAGTCGTTTGTTTCCTGACGAACTAGTCATAAAATAGAAACGGAGACATTCAGATGAACGGGATGTCACGCCGTGATTTTGTTGCGCAGTTCGGTTTGGCCCTTGCCGGTACGACTCTACTTTCGCGCATTGTCCCGGCGTTGGCGGACGAGGTCTTCGACATCGTTGTCGCCGGCGACTCTATCATCTTGGGGCAAGGTCTTCGCCAAAAGGACAAGTTTTATTCGATCATCAGCGAATGGATCGCGACCGAAGTTTTTCACGGAACGCGAGAATTGCGATTAACGGTCAAGGCACATTCTGGGGCGCGTATCCGATTTGCCGATAAGCAACTCGATGAGATGCGCCGGGTCGGGCAGCCACCCGATAGGTTCTACTATCCGGAAGCCAGCACGTCGTTTCCCTCGATCACGACGCAAGTGGAAATTGCGCATCGCGAGAGCCCCGATCCGCGAACCGTGAAACTCGTAATGCTCTCCGGCGGCATTACGGACCTCGTCTCCGTGAATGCGGTCAACCCTTTTTTCAAAAAGAGCAAATTCCTGCGTCTCGTTCATCTTTACTGCAATGAAGAAATGGGCAAACTTCTGGCGCAGGTGACAAAGTTGTTTCCGGAGGCAAACGTCGCGGTCTTCGGCTATTTCCCGATCGTCTCGACCAAAAGCGATACCAACAAGATCGCGAAGACGCTGATGAAGATGATCCGATTTCCGCATCAACTTCAGTGGTTGCTGACGAACGGCTTCAGCAAGCAGTTTATGAAGATCCTGAGGAAGGCGGCTTGCGAACGGTCGCGGCTCTGGCTTTCAGAATCGAACAAAGGACTCTCCGAGGCAATCGCTAGGACGAACGCCGCGGCCGGCGAGAAGCGAGTCGTCTTCGTCCCGTCGCCCGTAACCGAGGAGACCTGCTTCGCGACGCCGAACAGTCTTCTTTGGTCACTCGACGAGGACAACTTGCCCGAGGACGACACGTATGAGGAGCGCGTCAGGGAATGCCCGCGGGCAATTGAGGAGGTCAGGTATAAACCGCTCGGTCCAACATCGTTACGGATCTGCGAAGTGGCATCCATTGCGCACCCAAACAAGTCCGGGTCGATAGCATATGCTGAAGCCGCGAAACGCATTCTGCTTCCGATGATGATGGAGCGCTATTTTTTGAGACCGTGATGCCGTTCGAATCCCGGTCTTACGAAACCGGTCGGTGTTTGGAATGCGCTCTTTGGGTTCAAATCCGCGTCGATCCGGGCTTAGAATAGAATCAGAGGCACTCAAATGAGCGGACTGTCGCGTCGTGATTTTCTTGGCAGACTCGGTCTGGCGCTCGCCGGTTCTGGACTTTTTCCGCGCATTATCCTTGGACAAACGGGCGAGATCTTTGATGTCGTCGTCGGCGGCGACTCGTTCATCTGGGGGCAGGGCCTTCGTGAAAAGGACAAGTTCTATTCGATCATCACCGAATGGTTGGCGAACGACATATTTCGGGGATCGCGCCAGGTGAGATTGACCGTCAAAGCCCATTCGGGCGCGCGCATACGCCTTCACGACAAACAACTCGAAGAAATGAACCGCGTCGGTCAGCCGACCGACAAGTTCTATTATCCGGAAGCCGACATCTCGTTTCCGTCGATCACAACGCAACTGGACACGGCGCATCGTGAATTTGCCGATCCGCGAACCGTCAAACTCGTGATGCTCTCGGGCGGCATCACCGATCTTGTCGTCGGAAACGCGGTCAATCCGTTCTTGAAAAAGAGCAAATTCCTGCGTCTCGTCCATCTTTATTGCCACGAAGAAATGGGGAAGCTTCTGGCGCACGCGACGGAACTTTTTCCGGAGGCGGTGATCGCCGTCTTCGCGTATTTTCCGATCGTTTCAACCAAGAGCGATACGAACAAGATAACGAAGTACCTGATGAAAATGGTTCGCTTCCCGCATCAGTTACAGTGGCTGCTGACGAACGGCTTCAGCAAGCAGTTCATGAAGATCGTCCGGAAGGCGACCTCGGACCGCTCAAGGCTCTGGTTCGCGGAGTCGAACAAGGAACTGCTCGACGCGGTCGCTCGCACGAACGCTGCTTTGGGTCGGAAACGCGTCGTTTTCGTCCCGTCGCCGGTAACGGAAGAGACTTGTTTCGCGACGCCGAACAGCCTTCTCTGGTCACTCGACAAAGACAACCGGCCCGAAGACGAGATCTACAAGGAGCGCGTCGAGAAGTGCCCGCAGGTCTTCAGTGAGATAAAATACAAGCCGTTCGGGCCGCTCTCGGTCCGGCTGTGTGAACTGGCATCGGTCGCGCACGTGAACAAGGCCGGGTCGACCGCCTACGCTGAGTCGGCTAAGCCTGTTCTGTTGCCGATGTTCGACGGTTCGAAGAGCTAGTTCGTGCGGCGACCGGCCGGCTTGGCGGCGACACCACGGAACACATTTACCTTCAGGCTCCGAGATTCGGATCCAGCACCGTTCCTCGTGCTGGCTTCCTGATCGGATTGATGTACAATCCGATCGTGGAAAACGAGAGATCAAGAGGGCGGGAACTGATATTGATCGCGATCATCGGTCTTTCGCTTGTCGCGGTGTACTTCATCCCACGATTCGGCCAGAATCCCGAATACCACGATTTCGCCGACAAGCGTGCGTTTTTTGGCATCCCGAATTTCTTCGACGTCATATCGAACGTCGGATTCCTGATAGTCGGTTATCTCGGTCTCAGGCTTTGTTTCAGCAGTCGTCCGGGGATCGATTGGGCCGTTCTGTTTTTCGGCGTCGCGCTCGTCAGCTTCGGGTCGGGCTATTATCATTGGTCGCCCGACAATAACACGCTCGTCTGGGACCGACTTCCGATGACGATCGGTTTTATGGGGCTCTTCATCGCGCTTCTCGCGGAGCACGCCGGCGAATCCTGGCGAAAGCTGCTGGTGCCCGCGCTGATAGTGGGAGCGGGGAGCGTTCTCTATTGGCATTTGACCGATGACCTCAGGTTTTACGCTTGGATCCAGGCGGTGCCGCTGTTTACTGTTCCGATCGTGCTGATCCTCTTCCCGGGTCGCTTCACCCACCGGTGGCTGCTGTTGGTCGCTCTCGTGCTGTATGTCGCCGCCAAGATCACAGAGACGTTCGACGACGAGATCTTTGTCTTTCTAGGATCAACGATGAGCGGCCATACCATCAAGCACATTCTGTCCGCACTCGGCGTGCTCGCGATCTGGTTGATGTTGAAACGGAGAGTGAGCGGTGCATAGTGGATAATGCGAAAGGTGCCGGCATTGGTTGTTTCGTGTTAAGGAAATTGGGACGTTCCTGGGCTTTCGTTTTGCACTTTGCACTGAAATTACGCCGCTCGCTATGATTTGATTTATGAAGATCGCGGTCGCAATGAGCGGCGGCGTCGATTCGTCGGCAGCCGCGGCGCTTCTCAAGGAGCAAGGTCATGAACTCGTCGGGTTCACGATGCAGCTGTGGAATCAGCGGCGTCACATCAACGTCGATGAGAACGGCGATCCTTTGCCGTCGCGATGCTGTTCTCTCGACGATGTTTACGACGCGCGACGGGTGGCCGAAAGCCTCGGTTTCCCTTTCTATGTGCTGAACCTCGAGCGTGATTTCGAACGCGATGTTGTCGAGCCGTTCGTGCAAAGCTACCTGAGCGGCGAAACGCCGATCCCGTGCGTGGCGTGCAATTCGCGCCTGAAGTTCGCGTCGCTCGACAAGATGGCTCTCAGCCTCGGTTGCGAAAAGGTCGCGACGGGGCACTACGCGCGGGTCGAGTATGACGCCGTGCGCGACCGTTACAGACTTTTCCGCGGCAAGAATCATTGGAAGGACCAGACCTATTTCCTCTGGGAACTGACGCAGGACCAGCTTTCGCGCTCGCTGTTTCCGCTGGGCGATATGCTGAAATCCGAGGTTCGCGACATCGCCCGCGGTTCGAATCTCTACACCGCCGAGAAACAGGAATCGCAGGAGATATGCTTCGTCCCCGACGGCGATTATTCGGGCTTTATCGACCGGTATCTTGAGCACGAACATCGTTTTGGCGAATTGCCCGAGCCGGGCGATATCGTCAACACGCGAGGCGAAAAGATCGGCGAGCATTCCGGAATCCACCGGTACACGATCGGACAGCGCCGCGGGCTTGGGATCGCGCACGAGAGGCCGCTTTATGTCGTTCAGATCGAACGTCTCAAGAATCAGATCATCGCCGGTGAAAAAGAGGAACTCGATGCCTATGAATTTACCGCAAAGGGCGTGAATTGGGTCGCGTTCGACGAACCTTCCGAACCCGTGCGCGCAAACGTCAAGATCCGCTATCGCCACGAGCCGGCGTCGGCGACGATCCACGCGCTTCCCGAGAACCGGGCGCGTATTGTCTTTGACGAGCCGCAGGCTGCGATCACGCCGGGCCAGGCGACCGTCTGGTACCGCGGGGAAGAAACGATCGGCGGCGGTTGGATCGAGAAACCGGAGTAAGGCTCCAGAATCAGGTCCCTTGAGAGACCCGAGCCGCCGACCGTTCGTGTCGGGTTCGTGCGGCTTCGCGGATGAAAAACGCTGACATCCACGAAACAGCACCAAGGTGACGCGAAGAGCACTTCAGGCCACGATTTGTGGATTTCGTTGGAATCCTGGAACGTGGAATCCGAGATTCAACAATTCCAGCTCGTGGCACATTACCCGATGTGGCCGCGGAAGTTCTGAAAAGTCGTGATCAAGCGCGAACTGCGAAAGACATACCTTGGGAAGATGTCCTCGATCCGCTCTCAGGATCGGCGGTTGTTCTCGACCGCGATCGTGGACCGACTTTTCGAAGAATTCGACTTTTCTGAGATTCGTGTCGTTCATCTCTTTCTCTCGATCGACTCAAATAGCGAGGTTGACACGCGGCCGTTGATCGACCGCGTTCGCGCCGATTTTCCCGCCATCAGAATCGCCGTCCCGAGGGTCAGCGGCGATGATCTGGAATCGCTTGTTTTGGATGAAAGCACGCAGCTGGAGCTCAGCAGTTGGAATGTTCCTGAACCGGTTGACGACCGGTTCGTTGAACCGCAAACCATCGATCTGGTCGTCGTTCCGCTGCTCGCTTTCGATCGTCGCGGCTACCGCGTCGGTTATGGAAAGGGCTTCTACGATCGATTCTTTAAGACCTGCCGCAATGACTGCCTGAAGGTTGGCGTGAGTTTTTTTCCACCTGCGGAAAGCATCGAGGACACAAATGAAAACGACGTCAGGCTGAACTACTGCCTGACGCCGATTCAAACCTACAAATTCGACTGATCACTTCTTTTCCTTGAGCAGATCGCGTATCTCCGCGAGCAGCGCTTCCTGCGGCGGCGGGGGCGTCGCGGCGGCAAGCTTGGCGAAATAACCCATCGCCCATTTCGCAAGAATGAACATCACGAAACCGACGATGAAAAAGTTGATCAGATCGCTGATCAACTGCCCGTAACGCAACAGCGGCTCGCCTTTCTTGACGGCCGCGTCGATCTGCTCGGCAGTTGCCCCTGACGCGAGCTTTCCGCTCAGATCGACGAACTTCGTCTTGAAATCGGATGTCCCGAAGATGGCACCGACGATCGGCATTATTATCCCTTCGGTGAACGTCGAGACGATCTTTCCGAATGCGGCTCCCATAATGACGCCGATCGCGAGGTCGAGCACGTTCCCGCGACCGAGAAAAGCCTTAAATTCCTTCCACATAGTATCTTCTCCTCTGTCGAAAATTGAATCGGGGTATGCCTGCACGTTATTTCATTTGCTTCATCGGGTCAAGACAAGTCGATTTTGGATTTTGGATTTTGGATTTTGGATTTTGGATTTTGGATTTTGGAAAGAAGCTGCCGCGGCCGGAACTTTTCGGTCAAACGCGATTTCGCGACATTCGCAAATCAACGAGAATAGATGCGAGATTTCTTGAATCTTGAACTTTGAATCTTGAACATTGAATCTTGAACTTTGAATCTTGAATCTTCAAACAGTTTTTCTGGCCTGCGACT
>CAZARD010000003.1:60017-84286 GCA_964487505.1 uncultured Blastocatellaceae bacterium
TTGAATCTTGAACTTTGAATCTTGAATCTTCAAACAGTTTTTCTGGCCTGCGACTGAACGGCCGTGATCGCGACGGCATCGACGATGTCTTCCGCCTTGCAGCCTCGAGACAAGTCGTTGCAAGGACGGTCGAGCCCTTGAAGGATCGGCCCGATCGCGGTTCCGCCCGTCAAACGCTCGGTGAGCTTGTAGGCGATGTTTCCCGAATTGAGATCCGGAAAGATGAGGACATTCGCGCGGCCGGCGACGGGCGATCCTTTCGCCTTTGATTCCGCGACCGACGGCACGAGCGCCGCGTCGGCCTGGAGCTCGCCGTCGATCTCGAGCTCGGGCATCCGAGCGCGGACCGTCTTGACCGCTTCGATGATCTTGTCGAGCGATTTATGCTTCGCGCTTCCCTTGGTCGAGAACGAGAGCATCGCGACGCGTGGTTCGACGCCGAGCAGCGCACGGCACGAATCGGCCGAGGCCACAGCGATCTCGGCAAGTTCCGTCGCGTCGGGGTCGATCACGACGCCGCAGTCGGCATAGATCATCGATCCGTTCGCGCCGAATTTCTTGTCAGGAACGACCATCAGAAAAAACGACGAAACGATCCGAAATCCGGCCCGCACTCCGATGCATCGGAGCGCCGCCGCGACCGTATGCGCCGTCGTGTTCGTCGCGCCGGCCACAGACCCGTCGGCTTTTCCGAGTTTGACGAGCAGATTGCCGTAGTAAAGCGGGTCCTTGACGGCGTTCTCGGCCTCTTCGAGCGTGACCCCTTTGGCGCGCCGCAGTTCGTGGTAAAGTCGGGCGATCTTTCCGCGCTCGTGCGCCTTGCGGTGGTCGATGATCTCGACGCCGGCAAGATCCGCGCCCGCCGCCGCGGCCGTCTCGCGGATCTTCTCGTCACTGCCGATGAGCGTGATCCGGGCGAGCTTTTCACGAACACAGATCTCGGCCGCCCTGATCGTGCGCGGGTCCTCGCCTTCCGGCAGAATGATATGCTGAATGTCGGACGCGGCCTTTGAGCGGATCTTTTCGAGAATCATAATCAAATTGAAAAACCACGAAATCACGTTCACACGATCGCGCGGTTCGTGTTTGTTCGTGCTTTCGCGGTTTCGGAAATTATGGCGGAGGGGACAGGACTCGAACCTGCAAGCCCGCAAGGGCGGTAGTTTTCAAGACTACTGCATTACCAATTATGCTACCCCTCCGCGAGGTGAATCTGAAATATATCGCATAGCGGTAGAAGTCGCAAGAGTTTGTCGGATCTCACGGGGAAGTATGGGTCGGAAAAGGACGGGACAAAAAACCGTTAATCCCAAATTAAGCGATAGGGGGATTTAACCGCTTTTCGCCACCGATTGCACGAATTCTCACGTATTACTCTGTGTTTTGTTCTTGGAATTCGTGAAATCCGTGGCAGAATTCTTCAAATGCGCAATCCGGGTTAATCAACCTTGGCCTGAGAGTTCTCCAGAAGCCGTTTGATCTGTAACGTGACCTTTTCGGTCTTGTCCCAACCGCTCGCTTTCAGTTCGATCTCGCCCTGCTGATTGACCACGAAATAGGCCGGGAATCCCATATTCAGATTTCCCTCGCGATCGCGGTCGGCGTATTTGACGAGCACGCCGAAACTCGCCGGCATCAGGCTGAAGTTGAACGGTCTCTTCTGAAGATAACCCTCGACGAGCGTCGGATTGTCCGCCGTCAAACCCAGGAAGACGACGTCCTTGTCCTTGAAGTCGGCGGCCAAGCGGTTAAGTTTCGGTATCTCGGCATCGCATATCGCGCATTTTGTTGACCAAAAGGTCATCAGCACGACCTTGCCGCGCAGCGACTCCAGTTCGACCGTTTGCCCGTCGAGGGTCACGCCGGAGAAATTTTCCGCCAGCGGTTTGTTCTGCTGCGCGAACGCCGTCGCGGCTGCGACCGCGACCAGAACTATCAAGATCAGGCTTTTTGAGAAACTCATCGGAAGACTGTTGAACATTGTTCAACCTATGATAAATAAACACGCAATCAAAGTGGATTCCCGAATTTTCGAACCCATCGATTGTGCTAGAATTCGCCTATGCTTCTTGAATCGATCGAGGCGCAGAACTTCCGCAACCTCACCGGCCGGATCGAATGCGGAAACCGTCTCAATGTCATCTTCGGCGAAAACGGCCAGGGAAAAACGAACTGGCTCGAGGCCATTTATCTGCTCGCGACCTCAAAATCATTCAGGACCGCGAAGCTGAGCGAATCCGTGCGTTTCGGAGAAGACCTCGCGATCGTCCGCGGCCGCGTCAAAAAGAGTGCCGAAATCAGCCACGAATTGCAAGTCGCGATCCAAGGCGGGTCCAAATTGCTTTCGGTAAACGGCAAGAAGGAAACCATCGGCCGATACCTCGGAGAACTTCACGCCGTCGTGTTCAATTCAGACGAACTGGAGATCGTGCGCGGTAATCCTGACGCCCGGCGACGGTTTCTCGACAATGGGATCGTCGCGATCTATCCGGCCTTCGTGCAAACGCTCACCGATTACGGCCGGGTCGTCAAGCAGAAGAATTCACTTTTGCAGACAGCCGCCGACAAAGGATATTCGCTTGAGAAGACCGGGGACCTTTTGGAGCCCTGGAACGAACAACTCGCGGCGCTGGCGACACGCATCCACAAGGCGCGGGTGAGGTTCGTTGAGCGCCTAAACACGGTTCTCGAGCGCAAGCTGTTCGGTCGCGAGGAGATCTCGATCCGCTACGTCTCGTCGCTCGAGGGCAAGGGCGATCTTGGGGATTACGCCGCGCTGATCGAAGAGAGGCTGAAACTTCGAGTGCAGGCGGAACTCGTCGCCGGGCATTCGCTGATCGGAATACATCGCGACGATCTCGAGGTCTCGTTCGACGGCCGCGATCTTCGAAAATTCGGTTCGAGCGGTCAGCAGCGCAGCGCGCTTCTGATACTGCTGATCGCGACGGTTTCAGTATTTTTTGAGCAGAACCAGGAGTATCCGCTGTTTCTTCTCGACGATATCGACGCCGAACTCGACTACGGCCGAATCGCCCAACTTCTTGAATTCCTGGGCGACAAAACGCAGACCTTCGTGACGACGTCCAAGGACAGTTTCATCGACCGATTCGGTGCCGCCGCGAATATCTTCGAGATCGTCGGCGGAGCAATGAAATCAAGCTGAAAATCAAGTATTTATTGCCGTTTAGCGTTTTTTGAATTCGCCCGAAAATGTTAAAATGGCGTTTTCATCCGGCAACGTTAGAATCGAGAAAGAGGTACTAAATTGACAACACCAAAATCAGAATACGGAGCTGATTCGATCACAGTTTTGGAGGGCCGCGATGCCGTGCGCAAGCGTCCGGCGATGTATATCGGCTCGACCAGCGAGATCGGGCTGCACCACCTCGTTTACGAAGTCGTCGACAACTCGGTCGACGAGGCGCTCGCGGGATTTTGCGACACCATCGAGGTCACGATCCATATCGACAACTCGATCACGGTCGTCGACAACGGCCGCGGTATTCCGGTCGATATCCACAAGCAGGAAGGACGATCCGCAGCGGAGGTCGTGCTCACCGTCCTGCACGCCGGCGGCAAGTTCGATTCGAACTCGTACAAAGTCTCAGGCGGACTCCACGGAGTCGGCGTCAGCTGCGTCAATTTCCTTTCCGAATGGCTCAAGCTCGAGATCTGGCGTGACGGCAAGACCTACGAGCAGGAATACAAGGTGGGCTTTCCCGTCGCTCCGCTGGCCGAGACCGGCAAGACGACCCGGCGCGGAACGAAGATCACGTTCCGGCCCGACGGCGATATCTTCGAGACGACCGAGTACAGCTTCGACAAGCTTTCCGAACGTCTTCGCGAAAAGGCATTTTTGAACAAAGGCATCCGCATCCACATCAAGGACGAACGTGAGGTTCCTGAGCGGTCGCACGAATTCTATTACAAGGGCGGGATCGCAGAGTTCGTCAAGCATCTGAACAAGAACAAATCCCCGCTCCACGAAGAGCCGCTTTATTTCGAGATGGTCTCGGACGAACTTTCGGTCGAGGTCTCGATGCAGTACAACGACAGCTACGACGAAAAGATCTTCTCGTTCGCGAACAACATCAACACCGTCGATGGCGGAACTCACCTATCCGGCTTCCGCGGCGCGCTGACCCGGACGATCAACGCCTACGCCGAGAGTTCGGGATTGCTCAAAAACTCGAAAACGACCCTATCGGGCGATGACGTCCGCGAAGGACTCGTCGCGGTAATCTCGGTCAAGATCCCGCAGCCGCAGTTCGAGGGCCAGACGAAAGGCAAGCTGAACTCGCCCGTCAAAGGTCCGGTCGAATCGTTCCTGAACGAAAAGCTCGGCGAGTTCTTTGAACAGAACCCGACGGTCGCGAAGAAGATCGTGGGCAAGGCCGTCGATGCCGCGCGCGCCCGCGAGGCCGCGCGCAAGGCGCGCGAGATCGTCCGAAAGAGCGCTCTCGGCACCTCGACGCTGCCCGGAAAACTCGCGGATTGCCAGGAAAAAGATCCTGCGCTTTCAGAACTTTATCTGGTCGAAGGCGACTCCGCGGGCGGCTGTTTCTCAGGCGACACGCGTGTCGCTTTGGTGGACGGTCGTAGCCTGTCCTTCCTTGAACTCATTGAAGAACAGGAAGCCGGAAAGCAGAATTATTGCTATACGATTCGGAAGGACGGCCAGGTCGGGATTGAGAAGATCACGAATGTACGTCGGACGAAACGGAACGCCTCTGTTGTAAAGGTCCTTTTTAACAATGGCGAGGAGATCGTTTGTACGCCGGATCATGAGTTTATGCTCCGCAACGGTTCTTTCAAGCCGGCTAGTGAATTGCTCGACTCTTTTGAACTTCGGGCGATTGACCTAGCTAACGAAATACGATTCGAAGCCATTGCTAATTCAAGCTCAACCTTGGTTCGGGCAAATAACATCATAGCTTGCGCTGTAAATGTTTCGCCCCTTTCTCCGCGCGTTGACGTTTTTGATCTTGAAGTCCCAGAGACCCACAATTTTGCTCTTGAATCGGGGATTTTTGTACATAATTCCGCGAAGCAGGGTCGAGATCGCAAGAACCAAGCCGTCCTGCCGCTCAAGGGTAAGATCCTGAACGTTGAGAAGGCCCGTTTCGACAAGATGCTCGGCCACGGCGAGATCAAGGCGCTGATCACCGCGCTCGGCACAGGCATCGGAAAGGACGATTTCGACGTCGAGAAACTCCGCTATCACAAGATCATCGCGATGAGCGTCGCAAAGGATGAACCGACCATTGTTGTCAATCGTGATGGCGAGGCGGAATTCGTGCGCGTAGGGGAATTCATCGACGACTGCATTGAAGGTGGACGCGTTGCTGAAGACCACCAGATCGCCGCATTTGATCTTGAAACTCACGAACTGGCATTCCGCCCTTTGAAAGCGGTGATCAGGCACAAACTGGACGAGAAATTGTTCGAGATCCGCACCCGATACAATCGAACCGTAAAGGTCACTCGCGGTCATAGCGTATTTGTGTATGAGAACGGTGAGGTAAAGCTCAGAAAGGGCGATGAAGTCAGGGTCGGCGATTTCGTCGTTGCCAATCGGCGTGTTCCGAGACCCGTTTTCAACGTTCAAGATCTGGATCTGGTCGAACTGTTTCATCGAACGGGTCAAACCCGCAATCTCTATCTTCAGGGAGAGTCAGTACGTGAGTTGGCCAAAGAACGCGTCCTGAACCGCATGGAGCGGCCTGAATTTTGGAAGGAATCCCGGATCTCACTGGGCGAAAATGAATGGGATCGCTTGAAGTCTCACCGCTCTGAGCTTGGGATTTCCCAAAAACGAGTCGCTGAATCGATCGGGGTCAAGCAACCGATCACCATCTCGCATTGGGAAAGAGGCGTCAACCGACCGGTCGAGTCTCATTTCGAGCGTTACCTTGAGGCGATTCAATGGACGGAAACGCTCGAATTTGAAGTAGTCGCGTCAAAACTCAACGAATTCGCCGAGTTTACGACCGAAACGAAGAATTCAAAATGGCGAAAGATAAGCGATTACAAGCGATTCGACGAATTCTCGAAATCTGAATTGGACCGCATTGACGACAAAGTCACCATTGTCCCGCGCGCCCATGCAAACAAGGCATTCGGCCGTTTTTTTCCGATCACCTCTGAGTTTGCGTGGTTTCTCGGTTGGTTTATCGCCGAAGGGACGCTGAGCAAGAATCAGGTCAGTCTGAACATCGGATCCAAGGATTTGGAGTTTGTAAACGAACTGACCGCTTCAATTGAGGCCGTGTTTGGTGAAACGCCGCGCTTCTACCGAAAGGGCAACTCGATCAAGCTTTATTTCCAGAGTGTTCTGGCATCCAAGCTTCTGAAAGCGTTGGGCGTCGCCGGACGCGCCCATCGCAAACGCCTTCCGAATTTTGCGTTCAACTTGCCCGAGGATCTGCAGATCAAATTGCTTGAAGGATACTTCTTGGGAGACGGAACTCTCAGTCGCGGTCTGGTTTCGTTCACCACCAATTCGAAGGATCTAAAGGACGGACTTCTGTATCTGCTTGGTCAGCTTGGAATAATTGCCAGCGTCACCGAAAGTTCCCCTTCATCCAATGAGTTGATCACAACCAGGCATCCGTATTATTCGATCTGGTTCGGTGGCAAGGATCAGCTTGCCCGGGCCCGGGATATTTGGGCAAGGCATCGCAACGCCGAGAGAACTGACGAGTTCCTGAATCGTCCGATGCGAAAGAGATCGGATTATCTGGTTATCAGCGACGATTTGATGGCGTTGAAGGTTGTCGAGACAAGATCTGTGGAGAACCCGGAGACCTATGTCTACGATTTCTCCGTGCAGGACGACGAGAATTTCCTTGCCGGAGTCGGAGGCCTGCTGTGTCACAACACCGACGCTGACGTTGATGGATCCCATATCAGAACGCTTCTGCTTACGTTCTTCTATCGGCAGATGCCTGAACTTGTCGAAAAAGGGCATATCTACATCGCGCAACCGCCGTTGTACAAGGTCAAGAGGGGCAAGAAAGAGGAATACATCAAGGACGAGGCGCAGATGTTCAAATATCTGATGCGCCAGGCGACGGCCGACGTTCAGATCAGCTCGAACGGCAGACCTGTCGAAGGTCGGGAATTGTCGCGCGCGCTCGAGCAAACGGTTGAGTTTGGCAACTATTTCAACCGCTTCGTCCGCCGCCTCGGAAACGACTCCAAGCTCCTGAACGCGATCCTTGACGCCTTCGCCGGGCCGGACGGCATTTTGAACCGTCAAACCATACGCTTGCGGAAGATCTTCCAATCCGAAGAGCTGATCGCCGAGGTCGAAGGCAAGATCGCCGAGGCCGGCTATCGGACCGAGCTTCTGTCGGATGACGAACACGGATTGGCGGAGATCCAGGTGACGTTGCCAAATGGCTCGAAACTGATCTTCGACTGGAATCTCGCCAGCTACGTGGAATTCCAAAAGGCGCTCGAGCTCAAACGGGCGCTCGAAACGAATTTTCCGGGTCCGTTCGTACTCGGCGAAAACGGCAAGTCGCAGACGATCGAAACGCGCGACGAGTTGTTTGAAAAGGTCATGGCACTTGCCAAGAAGGACCTCAACATCCAGCGCTACAAGGGTCTGGGAGAAATGAATCCGGAACAGTTGTGGGAAACGACGATGGATCCTGAGAAACGGACGCTTCTGCAGGTCCGGATCGAGGACGCGATCGAAACCGACGAGATCTTCACGATCCTGATGGGCGATCAGGTCGAGCCGAGACGCCGGTTCATTGAACAGAACGCGCTTGACGTCAAGAATCTCGACGTGTAGCCGCCGGCTCTTTCAAAACGCGGGGTCATCCGGGAAAAGTCGTTTCGGATGACCCTTTGCTGTTGAAAATGCCGTTCTTGCTTACACAGTGACGCGCGGGGAACTAAACTCCGCACCGAAACCAAATACTGAAGGAGAGAATCTGGAAATGAAAGGACTTCGCGTACCGATGCCGGTTCAGATTTTGCTGATGGTTGCTGCGCTGACCTTCGGAGGAGCCTATTTGCTCCTCGGTCAGCAGGCCCCGTCCGAGGAGTCCGACTGGCCCTGGAAGGTCGTCACCGAGAGCAAGGTTTTCCTGAACGGCGCGCCCGTCGGGAAGCTCGGCAATCTGTCGCCATTGTCAAACAAACTCGGGGTTCAGTTGGAAAAGAACAGACGAGCCGCGAAGACAGGCAACTTCGTGGACCAGGTCATGATCGTTGCCGATCCCGATACTTCCATCGGCAGGATCGGCGAGTTGAACGAATCGATCGTTGAGGGGACCGGCGAACCGATCCTTGTCAGGAAATCGTCGTTGGATAAACCGACGACCAATCCTAAACCGAGCCCCTTTGCGTTGATCGTTGCCACCGAGAACGTCGATATGGAGAAAGCCAGGCGATTGGCAAGTCTTCCTGAGTCGGAGCTGGAGTCGGTCGGACATCGTGTCAGTTTCATAACCGGAACGAATCCGGGTTTCCTGCGCTTTGCGCGCACATACGAATCCAGCATCGAGATCGGTAGTGATGGGAAATACTATTTGAATGAGCCGACCGCGAGACTCGAAGGCCGTTCGTCCTCCAATGTCGGTTCAAGGATTCTCAACCCGATTCCGCGAGCATCCAATTCCAATTTGATGCCGTCGGTCGCGCCGCTGAAGCAAAAAGCTCTGACCCGTGCCGAGTTTTCGTCCGCGGTCGCCAAACTGGTCAGCACTGCCAATTCGGAAAGTCAGGAGATCTTCATTATTGCAAGCGATAAGGCAAGATACGATAGCCTCTTGCAGATTCTGGAGGGAATCCCGACAGACGCGAGGATCATCGTCTTGATTCGACAGATCGAATCCAGATGATGCGCCCGAAGCGGCCAGATCTTGAGCGATTTCCGTTTTCGGACCGCAGGCGCCCGAAAGGGGCGCAGGACCGATGAACCCCTACGCAGATCATCTTAGAGATCGTCTGCAATGTACGCCGGCGAAACAATCTCGATTGCGATTAGGCAAACATCTGCCAATGGAATTTCGGCACTCCCGATTCCGGGAAATCCAGAAACTGAGATAAGTTCAAACGTTTCTCCGGCGCGCAACATCGAACGTGATCGCCGCTCTTTCCGGCGTCGGGTCATCGAGTGGCTGCGGCGGCCGGTTCTTGCGAAGAGCCCGACAAAGTGCAATGATTTTCAAATGCCGGAGATACCATTTGCTGAAAGGGAACGAGGAGTCTAATAGGTGTCGGTAGTTTGCGAATCAGTCAGATCGATGGAAGAGTACCTCGCGATGGGCGAGGCGGAACTGGACGAGAGGATCGTCGCGGCAAAAGCCGAGCTTGGGTCCCGAGTCGTTATTCTCGGTCATCACTACCAACGGGACGACGTCGTGCGGCACGCCGATTTGACAGGCGATTCGTACCAGCTTTCGGTGATGGCGTCGAAGACCGAGGCAGAATACATCGTTTTTTGCGGCGTCCATTTTATGGCCGAATCGGCCGACATCCTCGGCAGGCCGACCCAGCGCGTGATCTTGCCCGATCTCGGTGCCGGCTGTTCGATGGCCGATATGGCGACGATCGATCAGGTCGAGGATGCGTGGGAGCAGCTCGGCGAAATCGGAGTTCTGGATTCGAAGGTCGCCCCGATCACCTATATGAACTCGTCGGCCGCGATCAAGGCGTTCTGCGGCCGGAATGAAGGTGTCGTTTGCACCTCATCGAACGCCGTTCCGCTTTTCGACGTCTACCTGAAGAACTTTGACAAGATGTTCTTCTTCCCCGACCAGCATCTGGGCCGCAACACCGGCAAGAAGTTCGGAATCCCGCTCGACAAAATGGCGCTTTGGGACCCGAACAAGGAACTGGGCGGCAATACCGAGGATCAACTGCGCGAGGCAAAGCTGATCCTTTGGCGGGGACATTGCTCCGTTCACGGCAGATTTAAGCCGTGGCATGTCGATCAGATCCGGGAAAAGGTCCCGGGCATCAAGGTGCTCGTGCATCCGGAATGCGTTCACGAAGTTGTTGATAAGAGCGATCTTAACGGTTCGACCTCTTACATCATCAAGACGGTCGAGGAGTCGCGTGCCGGATCGAAATGGGCGATCGGAACCGAGGTCAATCTCGTCAATCGACTCGCGGACCGTTTTCCCGATAAAGAGATCCACCTTCTCGCGCCGGACCTCTGTATGTGCGCGACGATGTATCGGATCTCGCCGCAGGCGTTGGCGTGGTCACTGGACAATCTGCTGGAAGGTGATGTCGTGAACGAGATCGTCGTCGATGATGAAACGAAAAATTTCGCGCTTGTTGCGCTTCAGCGGATGATCGAGATGACCGAGCGGCGCTGAGCGCCGCGATTCCAGTATTCCATATCCCGAGATTCCAGGTCGAAACTGCGGATGGAATTTGGAATGTGGAATCCTGATTGAAGATGGCTGAAATCGCCGACAAACTCCCTGACAACATCCTCGGCAAGTTCTATGTCGATTCGAACTGCATCGACTGTGACGTTTGCCGCGACACTTCACCGCGGAATTTCACCCGGAACGACGACAATGGCTACTCGTTCGTGTTCAAACAACCCGAAACGCCCGAAGAACTCGAGCTTTGCGTAGAGGCGCGCGATGCCTGCCCAGTCGAAGCGATCGGCGATGATGGCTAAACGGTGAGCGGTGAGCAGTAAGCAGTAATGAGTGAAATACAGCCACGGTAACTATGCCCTTTGCAGATCGCCCTCGATCCAAGCAACTGTCACCGCTCACTGCTTACTGCTCACTGTTTGCTGCTTACCGCTCACTTCTTGCTTTATGCCCCGAAGTCAAACAAAATAGCGATATGAATGAATCTAAATCGCGTGTTCGATGCAGCGAGATCATGACGAAGAACGTCCTGACCGTTACGCCGGAAATGTCGCTTTATGACGTCGCGAAACGGATGAAGGAAGGCGATATCGGTGTTCTGCCCGTCGTCGAGAAGGAATCCGGCAAACTCGTCGGCATAATCACCGACCGCGACATCGTCGTCCGTGTCGTCGCCGAAGAAAAGCTCGTGCGCGAAACGCACGTTGGCGACGTGATGACGATCGAGGTCTTCACCGCCAATCCCGATGACTTCGCTTTCGAAGCCATCCGCACGATGGGCGAAAAGCAAGTCCGACGTGTTCCGATCGTCGATGACGAAGGCGTCTTGCAGGGGATTGTTTCGATGGCCGATGTCGCGCTCGAGATGGAAGACGAGATCGAGATCGCCGAGACGCTCGAAGAGATCTCGAGCGGGAAGGCATTCTGGAGCAAGTGAACCGATTTCGAATTGGGATTTCGGATTTCGGATCGCCGATCGACTGAAAGAACTATCCTTGTGTGCCGGACAGGGCCCGGCGTTATTCCGAAATCACGAATCCTGATCCCCAATCGAAATGGCTAAATCGATAAACCGCTATTTTCAATTCCTCGGCTCATCAAAAGAGGTCCGTACCTCGGGCCGTCTTTGGTATCCCGCGGCCGATGTCTATCAGACGCCCGACGGCTGGCTCGTCAAGGTCGAGCTCGCCGGCGTCAGTGCCGAGGACATTGAGATCGAGGTCGAAGGCAACTCGCTCTATATCGCCGGGACGCGCCGCGACACGTTCTGCGGCAAAGGAATCCAATATCAGCAGATGGAGATCACTTACAGCCGGTTTGAGAAGACCCTGAATTTTCCGGCGTCGATCGAAGGCGCGAAGCTCGAACACAATTACGAGAACGGATTGCTGTTGATCTACCTGAAAAAGAGATAAGCCGCGTATGGATCCCGAAAATCAAATCACTCAACCGCTGAACGATCCGCAACCGCAGCACCGCGAGATCGCGGTCTTGCCGCTTCAGAACACCACGCTTTTTCCCGACACGGTCGTTCCGCTGGCCGTCGGGCGCGAACGGTCGACCAAGGCCGTCGAGTCGGCGCTCGGTACCGAGGAAAAACTGATCGCCTGCGTCACAGTCCGCGTTCCCGACGTTCAAGGCAGCGACGCCAAGCCAGCTGATCTTTATGCCGTCGGCACGATGGTCAACATCAAGCGTATGATGCGGACCGAGGATGTGCTGCAGCTCATCGTTCAGGGGATCGAACGTTTCAGGATCGAAAGTTGGGTCCACGAGGAACCTTATCTCAAGGCACGCATCGAGCTTTTGCCGGAACTGCGCGTCATCGACGACGAATCGGTAGAGGCGCTGAAGCGAAACATACAGGGAATGATTCAGGAAGCGCTTGCGATGTTGCCAAACGTCCCGCCCGAGGTCCGGATGGCGGTGATGTCGCAGAACGATCCCGTTCAACTGGCGTATTTCCTCGCTTCGGTGCTCGATCTCGGCGTCGAGACCGAACAAAAAATGCTCGAATCGGGAACGACGGACGAATTGCTCTCGCTGACGCACGCAGCGCTCGCCCGCGAACTCGAAATAATGCAGATTCGCTCGAAGATCGCCAGCGAGGCTCAGGGCGAGATGGACAAGGCGCAACGCGATTACGTCCTCCGTCAGCAATTGAAAGCGATCCAAAAGGAACTCGGCGAGGACGAATCAGGCGAAAAGGCTGAAGCGACGCAGCTTCGCGAACGGCTCGAGACAGCCGATCTTCCGGACGAGATCCGCAAAGAGGCCGAGCGCGAACTCAGGCGAATGGAGCAGCTGCCGCAGGCGGCCCCGGATTATCACGTCATTCGCACCTACGTCGAGTACATACTTGAGCTGCCCTGGCGGAAATCGAGCGAGGAAAAGCTCGATCTGAACGAAGCCCGCAAGATCCTCGACGACGATCATTACGGTCTCGAGGACATCAAGGAACGAATCCTCGAATCGCTCGCGGTCGTCAAGCTTCGGCCCGACTCGAAGAGCCCGATAATCCTGTTCGTCGGACCGCCGGGAGTTGGAAAAACGAGTCTCGGCCGATCGATAGCCCGCGCGATGGGCCGCGAGTTCGACCGCATATCGCTCGGCGGCGTCCGCGACGAATCGGAGCTTCGTGGCCATCGCCGGACTTACGTCGGTTCGATGCCGGGCCGAATTATACAGACGCTCCGCCGTGTCGGCGTAAACAACCCGGTGCTGATGCTCGACGAGATCGACAAGATGGGGAACGATTTTCGCGGCGATCCGGCCTCGGCGCTCCTCGAGATCCTCGACCCGGCGCAGAATCACTCGTTCCGCGATCATTATCTCGACCTGCCGTTCGATCTTTCGAAGGTCTTCTTCATCGCGACTGCGAACCAGCTTGCGCCGATCCCGATGCCGCTCCGCGACCGGATGGAGATAATCGGACTTTCCGGTTACTCGGATCAGGAAAAGCTCAATATCGCCAAGCAGTACCTGATACCGCGACAGGTCACGGAGAACGGATTGACGCCCGACCAGCTCGAGATCTCGGACGATGCGGTCAATCTGCTGACAATGCGATACACGCGCGAAGCCGGCGTTCGCCAACTTGAAAGGACCGTCGGCAATCTCGCGCGAAAAGTGGCGCTCAAGGTCGCGCAGGGACACATCGGAAAGGTCCTGATAACCGCCAACGAGGTCAAAGGTTACATCGGCGCGCCTCGTTTCTATCCTGAAGAGGCCCGCAAGGATCTGCCGCCCGGCGTCGCAACCGGAATGGCCTGGACCGAAATGGGCGGCGAAGTTCTGTTCATTGAGGCGACGGCATTGCCTGGAAGCGGAGGCCTGACGCTGACGGGGCAGCTCGGCGATGTTATGAAAGAGTCTGCGATGGCCGCCCGATCATACCTTTGGTCGCACGCCGCGGAGTTCGGCATCGATCCGCAGGTTATGAAGGAAAACGGGATCCATCTTCACGTTCCGGCCGGCGCGATCCCAAAGGACGGGCCGAGCGCGGGCGTCACGATGGCGTCGGCCCTGGCCTCGCTCTACACCGGCCGCAAGGTCCGTTCAGACACGGCGATGACCGGCGAAATTACGCTCTCGGGATTGGTGTTTCCGGTCGGAGGGATCAAGGAAAAAGTGCTCGCCGCCCATCGCGCCGGAATCCGCAGGATCATTCTACCGGCCCGCAACGAAGCCGATGCCGACGAGATTCCCGATGATGTCAGAAAGGAGCTTGAGATCATTCCGGCAACGCGAATCGGCGATGTTTTGTCCGCCGCGCTCGAACCGACGGCAACCGTATCAGCCATCGTTACGGGGACCGAATCGAACGATGGCCAAAATCCGTTGCCGAGCTCGGAGGAACACCCGGATCAGAGGAGAACGGATCTGGGTATCTGATGAGCGGGGCAGATTGATAACGCTCGACGATCATCAACGCGATCGGAAGGATCCTTGAGTATCTTCGGGATGTAAACACATAACGGCAAGGTCGAGCATAAAGTCGATCCTTGCCGTCATTGTCCTGCCGACTGCAACCGCGCCGGCGCGCTGTCACTTCGTTGGGAAGGCCTCAAAAACCAGGAACGTGGCATCGTTCTTGAACAACGCACTCCCGTCCGACTTCTCAACCCAGACTTCAGAATTCTTGTGGCGGATGTAATAGCCCTTGAAATTCACCGACTCATATGACTTGCCGGCCTTGCCGTTGATCGCTTCAACCTCGCGGAAGGTCGCGTCCGCACGAAAACCCTTATCGCCGGTGTTCTTTGCCAATTTCAAGCGGCCATTTTCGTGCCTCAAGTAGTAACCCGGAAAGTTGACAGATTCAAACGATACCGTGTTTGGATCACCCGATAACCCCGCAACGCGGTTGAAAGATGCGTCTTTTTGGGCCAGAGCATCATTCTCGGCGATCTTATCGATGAAACACAGACCATTTCGATGACGAACCCACCGGTCCGTAAAGTTGCTCGGCTGCAACGAGACGAGGTCTTGGGCATACCCGAACGACGGCAGGAGCATGATAAATCCGACCGCCAGCCCGAGAAGAATTCCTTGCGCGATGTGTTTGTTAATGTTCTTCATTTTCTCCTGTTTATGCTTGAGCCGACTCGGCAATTCCTGTCTCCAACTCACGGCCGGACAGATCACGCCAAACGATTCAGCGTATTGAATGTAATCTTTCAGCTCTCGCTGCCGGCACAAGAATCTGGCGCGTCAAGGGAGATCGGATCCGCACAACAAACCAAGGTCCCGATTGAGCGATGAGCACTCGTACTAGAACATACCAGAAGAATTCGGGATTCGCCAAGAGGCTTGCGTCAGGTTACCCGCATTTCAGGGCCGTTACTTTGATTTCGGAACCGTGTGAGGACCCAACCTGTTTGGCAACAAGATAGCGGCTTCGGCGAGATCAAGGTCCGGTTCGTGACCGATCTCGAGATAACATCGTCGAACCTCTGATGATCGCGTCAGGACACGTTGTGTACCACTTTGTTCGTCGCGGCCAAATGCAGAACCGGGGTGGACGATAGCGTTCGCGATCAACAGGTCTGCCTCGGTAAGCCAGTGAGAAAAGGGACCGAAGCGCCAGACGCCGCAAATGCGACGCTGACAGGGTGATCTTCATCCAAAAGACAAAAACCCGCTCCAAAAAGGAGAACTATTTTCAGATGAAATCCACTGAGAATCGAGAGTTGGAGGACCGTTGATAACGATGAATCCGATGGTGATCCTGCCTTTCCTGGCCGAATCAAAAAAAATACCAAAAAAACTTGAGGATTTCGCGTTTAGGGATAGCAAATTGTCTCAAATTCGTTGTATTTTTATAAGTTAATGTTTGGGTCGAGGGTCTTCTCTTTTATTCACTTTTCCCCTGGTTTTTAGAGAGTGAGTTCTTCCTTTTCAAACGTGAATTTAAGGTACTTGGCAAATTCGGAAGAAGCAGTAAAAAATGGCATTTAAATCGTTATTCAGCTTATTTTCAAGCGATCTTGCGATCGATCTCGGGACTGCGAACACGCTCGTCTATGCGAAGGGGCGCGGAATCGTCGTTTCGGAGCCCTCGATCGTCGCGATCAACAAGGTCACCAATCAGGTCGAAGCCGTCGGACGCGACGCGAAAGAGATGCTCGGCCGAACGCCCGGCAACATCGTCGCAATACGACCGATGAAGGACGGCGTGATCGCCAACTTTGAGGTCACGGAGAAGATGCTCCAACACTTCATCCGCAAGGCCCACAACGGCAAATCGTGGGTCAGGCCGCGGGTCGTGATCGGCATTCCGTCGGAGATCACGCAGGTCGAACGCCGCGCCGTCGAGGATTCGGCATATCGCGCAAAAGCGTCTGAAGTCTATCTGGTCGAGGAAGCGATGGCCGCCGCGATCGGCGCCGGGCTTCCGATCACCGAGCCGCACGGCAATATGGTCGTCGATATCGGCGGCGGAACCACAGACATCGCCGTCATTTCCCTTTCGGGCATCGTTTACTCGCGCGCCGTCCGCGTGGCCGGGAACGAGATGGACGACGCGATCACGCAGTACATCAAACGCAAATACAACCTCCTGATCGGCGAACGGACGTCGGAAGCGATCAAGATCGCGCTCGGCAGCGCCTTTCCGCTCGACGAGCCGCTCTCGATGGAAGTCCGCGGCCGCAACCTGATCGAGGGAATTCCGAAGACGATCACGATCACCGACGAAGAGATCCGCGAAGCCCTTTCGGACGCGGTTTCGACGATCATCAACGCCGTCCGCGTCGCGCTCGAACGGACCCCACCGGAGCTTTCGGCGGACATCGTCGAACGCGGCATCGTCCTTACCGGCGGCGGCGCGCTTCTCAAGAATCTCGACAAGCGCCTGATGATCGAGACCGGCCTGCCGGTCGTCCTCGCGGACGATCCGCTCTCGTCGGTTGTTCTCGGCACCGGCAAGATGCTTTCGGATTTTGAACTCCTGAAGCGCGTAAAATGGGACAATTCATTGATGACCGGCAACTGAGACAGTGAGCAGTGAGCAGTAAGCAGTGAGCAGTAAATCCGTTCACTGCTTACTGCTCACCGCTTACCGCTCACTGCTTTCTGCTCACTGCTTACTGATCCATGGTCGAGCGAAGTCAGAAAGAAGTTTGGAGACTGACGCCGTGGCTGATGATTGCCCTTTTGCTGGGCAATTTCGTGCTTATGGCGTTCGACGCCCGGACTTCGTCCCAAGAACGCGTGATCCGGGTCTGGACGCTCGCGATCGCGAATTTCGTCCAATCGCCGGTCACGACCCTCAGCGCATCCGTCACTAACTATTTTCAATCGATCTCGAATCTCCGCTCGGCCCAGACCGAGAACGATTCGCTCAAGCAAAGGGTTCAGGAACTCGAGGTCCAGTTGCAGCAGAGCGTCGAACTGGCACAGGAGAACGAACGGCTTCGCGCGATTCTTGATCTGAAAGGCGACTCGAAATACAAGATACTGCCGGCGCAGATAATCGGACGCGATCCGTCGGCCTGGTTCGATAACTGCGTCATCAATCGCGGGAGTCTCGACGGCGTCAAGTTGAATATGCCGATCGTCAACAACGGAGGCCTGATCGGGCGCGTCGTCGCGGTCAGCCCCCTGACCGCACAGATCAACCTCGTGACCAAGGACAAGTCGGGTCTCGGCGGCGTTATCGGCGAGCTCGGCACATCGAACGCGATCGGCGTTGTCAGCGGAAACGGGAAACGCGAACTGCTCGAGATGGGATATGTTCCCGGGACGGTCGAGGTCCAGGTCGGCGAAGTCGTTTATACGACCGGACAGGACGGCATTTACCCGCCGGGCCTGAAACTCGGTGAGGTCGCCGAGGTGCGGCCCGGATCGGCAACGGTGCCGCAGCAGATCTTTATCAAGCCTTCGGCGAAGCTGTTCGCTATGCAAGAGGTCGCGGTGCTCCTTTATGAGCCGCCCGATAGACCCGAATTCGAGAAAACGCTGCCGAACGCCGCGGCGCCGGAGAAGAAAAAGAAGCCGTAACACGGGCGGAAGATGGAGCAGGTAAAGATCACAATCGCCTTGATCGTCGCGGTCGCGCTGCAGTGGACGCTGCGCAACGTTGCGGAACCGTTCGCGTACGTCGATTTTCCGCTGATCATCGTCGTATACGCGGCGCTGCAACGGAACGCGATCAATGCGCTTGTGCTCGGGACGCTCTCGGGGATCGCGGTCGACGCGCTGAGCGGCGGTCTGATGGGGGCGAACGGATTCTCGAAAACGCTCGTCGCGTACGTTGTTTCGGAGATCGCGCGGCGCGTCTATCTGGACAACCTTTTGCTGCAGATTCCCGTCATAGCCGGTGCTTGCTTGCTTGACGATCTGGTCTACTACGGGCTTCATCGAATGCTCGGTCAGGAACCGTCGGCGCCGGTCACGGTGACGATGGTCTATTCGCTTATCGGAACGACGATCGCGGGTACCGTCGTTTACCTTTTGTTGCGTGCGCTTTCGCCCGACAAGATCCGTCGGCAGAAACGAGAATTCTTTGCGCCGCGCAGGCAGACGCGCCGGCGCAACCCGATCAGGCTCGGGAGAAGATGATCCCATTTTGGATTTTGGATTTTCGATTGAAATCCAAAATCCAAAATCCAAAATCGAGACATGAAGATCTACGATCATACGCAAAATCTCGGAATCCGCGTCGGCACGATCCAGATCATCGCGTTCGTGCTGCTCGCGATACTTGGCGGCCGTCTGTATTATCTGCAGGTCGTAAAGGGCGAGTATTACGACGAAAAAGCCGAGAACCAACGTATCCGCCTGATCCCGATCCCCGCACCGCGGGGCGCCATCTTCGACCGCAACGGCAAGATCCTCGTCGACTCGCGCCCGACGTACAACGTTACGCTCTCGAACGAGCCGATCAAGAAGATCGACGTCACGGACCGCATCGACGACTACGCGCGCGGGCTCAACGTCGATCGCCAGTACGTTGTCGAAAGACTGAACCTGATCAAGAAGCAGAACGAATTCGAGACGATGGTCCTCAAAGAGAACGCGACGATCCAGGATATCACCTGGGTCGAGGCGCACTCTCTCGAATACCCGGAACTTCGCGTCGAACTCCAGCCGCAACGCGTTTACCCGTTGAAAGAGACTTTGTCGCACGTGCTCGGTTACGTCGGCGAGATCAGCCCGAAACAGCTTGAAAAGCCGGAGTACCGCGAAAAGGGATTCCGGCCGGGAACGATCATCGGCAAAGGCGGGCTCGAGCAGTATTACGACGATTATCTTCGCGGACGCGACGGCTATCGGAAGGTGATCGTCGACAGCCGCGGACGGGTTCAGCAGGAGATCGAGACGGTTCCCCCGCAGGCCGGCCAGGACCTGATCACCACCATCGACCTTGATCTCCAGATCGCCGCCGAGGAACGGCTGGCAGCGACGCCGACCAAGCGCGGAACTATCATCGCGATGGACCCGAACAACGGGGAACTGTTCGCGATGGCCTCGCTTCCGGCATACGACCCGAACGTTTTCGTACAGGGAAGTTCGACTCCGGAAGGACGCAAGCAAATCGCGGCGTATTGGCAGGACGAGAAAAGGCCGTTATACAACCGCGCGATCCAGGGCCGCTATCCGCCGGGCTCTACCTGGAAGATCCCCGAATCGGTCGCCGGTCTTCAGCAGGGCGCGATCACGGTCGCGAGTTCCAATCTTGTCTGCGGCGGCGGCATCACGATAGGCAACAAGTTTACGCGTTGTATGGGCAGCCATGGCGCGCCGCCCCTGGCGTTCGCGATCACGAAATCCTGCGACGGCTACTATTATCGCCTCGGCCTGAAGTTGGGGATCGATGGTTTGATCAAGATGGTCGAGACCTTCGATTACGACAAGCGTTCGGGCGTCGATCTGCCGAACGAGAAGATCAGCCAAACGCCGAAGACCTGGCGGCCGACGATCGAGAAGCGAGAGGGCAAATGGAGCGATATCCGGACCGTTTACGCCTCGATCGGTCAGGACACGGTCGTCGTCACGCCGATCTCGATGCTCCGCGCGATTGCGAGCATCGGCGTTCAGGGCCGGATGTACGAGCCGCATTTCCTGAAGGAGTTCAAGCCGATCGGCGCGATCGGGAACGAAGACGAGCGCGGTTTCATTCCCGAACGTCCCGGATTCGGATTTCAACATCCTGATCCTAAGATCGTCCCGATGACCAAAGAGCAGGAAGATCTTGTCGTCAAAGGACTTTGGGGTGTGGTAAACGGCGGCGGAACGGCGGCAGCGATCCGGATTCCCGGATTTGATATCGCCGGCAAGACCGGAACCGCGCAGGTCGCCGAACTCGGAAAGGACGTCGGGGCTAACAAGGACCACGCTTGGTTCATCAGTTTCGCGCCGGCTTACAAACCTGAGATCGCGGTCCTCGCGCTGATCGAGAACGTCGGTTTCGGAGGAAGTTTTGCGGCGCCCGCGGCGAAGGGGGTCTACGAGACATATTTGGCGAAGCGCGGCACGACCGCGCCGGCGCAGGATGCGGTCGCACAACGCTGACGCTCGGCCTCCAGCTGTCGAGCGCCTACCGTCTGACGTTTACTGTCTTCTGTCTACTGATATATGGTTGCGATCATCGAACGAAGGAGCTTTAGGGATTTTGACCTTCTGACGTCGGTCTTGGCGGTCGCGATCGTCTGTTTCGGCGTCTGGCAGATCTACAACGCCCAGCCGGAGATGAACTACTGGTCAAAACAGGTCATCGGGCTCGGCATCGCATTGGTCGCGTTCTTCTTTGTGGGGTTCAGCGACTATCGCCGGATCGTCGATTCCGCGCCCGTCTTTTACGGGATCGGTCTTTTCCTATTGCTGCTCGTCCTTGTGCCGGGACTCGGGGTAAAGGTCAATGGCCAGACGGCTTGGCTGAAGTTGCCGTTGATCGGGCAGTTTCAACCGTCCGAGTTCGTCAAGATCCCGGTCGTTCTGATGCTCGCGAAGTATTTCGGAGCGCGGAAAGCCGGCAGTCTGCGATTCAAGGAATTCCTGATCGGCTGTGCGATCCTCGCGGCCCCGGTCGCGCTGATCTTGCTTGAACCAGACGCCGGGCAGGCGATGACCTATTTCCCGTTGCTCGCGGTCGTGCTGTTCCTTTCAGGGATCAAGATCCGATATGTTGTGATCACGATCGTCGCCGGGCTCGTTCTTGCGCCCGCCGCCTACTGGGCCGGCGTGAAGACCGGAAAGATCAAGGGCTACCAACAGGAACGCATCAATGTCATCCTCGATCCCGAAAGTGCGGATCCGCGCGGCTATGCGTATCACACGATCCAGTCGATGATCACGGTAGGAAAAGGCGGGTTGACCGGGATCAAGGGCGATACCGAGACATCGCAGGCGAAGCTGAAGTTTCTGCCCGAACCGCATACGGATTTCATTTTCGCCGTGACCGCCGAGAACACCGGTTTTGTCGGTTGCATCTCATTGCTTTTGGCTTATATGATCCTGCTCTCGCGGCTGGTTTCGGGCGCGCGCGAAGCTCCGGACCGATCCGGGATGCTGGTCATTATGGCGATCGCCGGAGGAATGACGTTCCAGATCTTTATGAACATCGGAATGGTTCTCGGATTCTTGCCCGTGATCGGCGTGCCGTTGCCCTTGATGAGCGCCGGGCTTTCGGCGATACTTTCGACGTTCATCGCGATCGGATTCGTGATCAGCGTCAAAATGCGGAGATTCGTGAATTGACGGAGATTTCAAATTCCATTATTCCGGGATTCCACGGCACGTTGACTTGGAATTCTGGAATCGCTGGAATCCTGAAATTTGGAGTTGGTTAGGTTATGGCTAGAGAAAAGAAGATCGTAGAGACCGAGATCAGATCGGTCGAAGGCAAACGGCGCGGGTTCTGGAAGTTCTTTTGGTTTCCGGCAGCTGTCGTTCTGGCGCTTGCCGCCGGCGGGCTGACCGGTATCCTTGCGTCGTACTATCTGAACAACTCCCGGTATTCGGTCGAGGTTTCGGCGCTTGCGACGTACCGTCCGCCGCAGGTGACCACCATCTACGCGGATGATGGCGAGACGGTCCTCGCCGAGTTCGCGATCGAAAAACGAATTCCCATCAAGGATTCCGACATTCCGCAAAACGTCGAGGACGCGCTCATCGCGATCGAGGATTACCGCTTTTACAACCACATCGGCATCGATCCGTACCGAATCGCGGGCGCGATCTTCAAGAACCTCACGTCAGGCAAGACCGAAGGCGCATCGACTATCACTCAGCAGCTTGCCAAGAACCTGTTCCTTTACAAGGACCAGACCTATACGCGAAAGATCAACGAATGGATGGTCGCCCTCCAGATCGAACGTTTCTACACCAAACGGCAGATTCTGGAGATGTATATGAACTATGTCTTCCTCGGGGCCGGGTCTTACGGTTTCGAGGCCGGATCCCGGACGTATTTCGGGAAGTCGCTGAAGGAACTGACGCTCGAAGAAGCCGCGCTTCTGGCCGCGATCCCGAAATCGCCCGAATACTCGCCGACCCGGAACTCGGCAAAAGCAAAGGAGCGCCGGAACATCGTCCTCGACCAGATGGGCAAGTATTTTCCCGAAAGATATTCGCAGGCGCAGATAAACGCCGCAAAGGCTAAGGATATCGAGCTCGCGCCGACCGCCTATTACCAGAACCAGCCCAAATCGACGGCGTGGGATTACCCGATCGAAGAGGTTCGGAAATACCTTGAAGACAAGTACACGACCCGTGTCGCTCAGGGCGGATTGAAGGTTTACACGACGATCAACGTCGAAGCGCAGAAGCTCGCGACGCGCGCCGTGCGCAACGGCCTTCGGAGCTACGATCGCGGGCGCGCGTGGCGGTCCGAATATGCGAACATTCTCGTCGATGAGAACGAACAACCGCTGACCGACGAGAAAGAGATCCAGCGCAAGCTCGACAATTACAAGCACGCCGACTGGTTCGGCGATGAGTTTGCAGAAGGCGAGTACATCAAAGGCCTGATCACCAAGATCGACTCTTCGCGCGATGTCGCAACCGTCCGGTTCGGAAAGTATTCTGCAACGGTGACGCGCTCGGAAATGGGACGCGCCGGGAAAGGGCCGAACGCCGAATTCAAGCCGGGTTATCTGGCGGAATTCCTTGTTAAGGCCGTCGACAACGGCAAGAAGACATTGAAGGTCGAGTTGAGCCAGGTACCCGAGATCCAGGCGTCGATCGTCTCGATCAACGCCAAGAACGGCGAGATCGTCGCGATGGTCGGGGGCTACGATTTTCATACCAACAAATTCAACAACGCGACACAGGGTCTGCGCCAAACCGGATCGGCCTACAAACCGTTCGTTTATACGGCCGCCGTCGAGAAAGGGATGACCCCGGATTCCACGGTTAGCGGAGCGCCGATCAAGCGCGGTGGCTGGCAACCGCATAACTATGACGGATCGACGAGCCATCCGAATGTCCCGATGAAGATCGCGCTCGCCAAATCGTACAATCTCGCAGCCGTCCATTTGCTTGATCAGGTCGGGATCCAGACCGGAGCGCAGATGGTCCGGCGGTTCGGGATCACGAACCCGATGGCGCCGAGCCTACCGTCGGCGCTTGGAGCATCCGAGGCCTCGCTGCTCGAAATGGTGTCGGCATATTCCGCGTTCCCGAACAAGGGGATACGCGTTCAGCCGCACCTGATCCGAAAGGTTTACAGCCGCGACGGCAGCGTACTCGAAGAATGGGACAACAAGTCGTTCAAGGTCACAAGCGAGTACGTGGCGCTGACGATGGTCCAGATGATGCGCGGTGTCGTTTCCGGCGGCGGAACTGCCGGCGGCGCCAGCGCGGGCGGTCACCCGTTGGCCGGCAAGACCGGAACCGTCAACGATCATACCGACGTGTGGTTCATCGGATACACTCCGACTTACGTGACCGGCGTTTGGATGGGAAACCCGGAACGCAAGGAAAGCCTCGGCTCAGGAATGACCGGCGGTCACGGAGCCGTGCCGTATTTCAACGCTTTCATGGTTCCGTTCATGAAGGACAAGAAGCGCGAATCGTTCCCGGGACCGCCGCCGATGCCGTCCGAGATCAAACGCGAGGCGGAATTGCTGAAGCGTGACGAACAGGAACTGCTCGAAAGGATGGATTCGGACAAAAAGACTCCGGGCACGACCAAGCTTGGCAAGACCGGTGACGAAACGACGACCGATACCACAACTCCGAACACGGGGAACAGCGGCGAACCGTCGGGCACTGATCGGCCTAAACCGACGAACACTCCGCGCGTGGAAACTCCGGTCGTCCGCCCGAATCAACAGTCGACACCCAGACCCGAACAGCCGGAAGGCTCAAAACGGAAAGGCAAGAAAGGGGACGGGTAAGGCAGTGCATAGTGCATAGTGCAAAGTGCAAAGTGCAAAGTGCAAAGTGCAAAGTGCAAAGTGCAAAGTG